>JAISDF010000187.1 GCA_031265025.1 Spirochaetaceae bacterium | reverse complement strand
CCTTCGCGGCGGCGTAAAGCGGAAAACAGAGTTGATTTTCCAGCTTGAGCGTTCCCCCGTTCATAGACCGCCGTCACAAACCCGTTTGGCGAACTCCCCGGCCCGCGCCAAATCATCGGTATTGGGGTGTCCCGAATTGACGCACAAAAACGAACCCTTGCAGTGAAATGCCTCCGGGGAAACCGGAATACCTCTGGATTCAAGAATCGATTTTATTTCGGCCAGGGCGCTTTTACCGCTTGCCGAAGTTCCAAAGACCACCGCCTTTGCCGCCTGTTTCTCCTTGAGGGCCTGCAGGAATTGGCGGAGCCCCTTGTTTATCCTGCCGGCGTATAACGAAGCGCCGATAAACAGAATGTCAACCTGCGCCAGGTCCACCGCATCGGCGATAGCTTGTGCCTTTACCCCCGCGCCCCCGGCAACCGCGTCCGCCAGTTTCCTGGTGTTCCCACCCCTTGATGCATAGATAACCGCATTCATAATTTTCTCCCTTGAGGCTGCGCGCCTCTGTAAAAGTTTTTCGATAGCCGCCGCTATCCGATAATTTACCGCAATTAGATTTTGCGCAATTAAATATAGGGACGGCACAGCAATTTGTCAATCCCCCTGAGCGGCATAAACGTATAGGGATTTCACTCTTTTTTTGGGCGCATCCGTGCGTCTGCGGCGCAGGGACCGGTTCTAGATCTTGACGCCGGCATAAAACCCCTTACCTGTACCGTGTCGGCGCCACCCCGAACTTCTTTTTAAACGCCGCGCTCAGGTGGAACTCATCGTAAAAGCCAAAGTTCGAGGCCAGGGTTTTGAGGCTGGTATAGGAGTTGCTTTTGACAAGACCTGCGATCTGATCCAGTTTGGCGTTTACCTGGTATTTGTGAATTGGCTGGCCTGTGGCGGCTTTGAACCGGTTCTCCAGGGCTTTGACGCTGAGGGCGGCTTTGGCGGCAAGTTCATCAAGAGAGTAAAACCGGTGGGGATGCCCGGCAAGAAAGGCCAGCATATTTTGTACAATTTCATCCTGTCTGAGCCCTTGATGCGCGCACAGATCGCCCAATTCCTCAAGGATGAGGCTTAAGACGGCGGAGCAGCGCAACTCTTTTCGGGGCAAGCTTGAATGAAAGATGCCCGCCAGTTCATGAAAATATTTGGAAACCGATACGGTGCAGGATTTTATATGCGATGAAATAACTATCCTGTCTCCCGGATTTTCCAGGTCATTATCAACCTTGTTTTCATGTTTGTCCCAGGCAAAATGGATATAGATGGTATGGGTCTGGGCTTTACAGGGCTGCCTGCCGTAATGGTGGAGACCCGCGGGGAGAAAGCAAATATCCCCCTTTTCAAGGTCTATAACCTCATCTTCCAGCGTTACCTGCCATCTGCCGTCTATCATGTAAAAAATATCATGCTCCTTCATTAACCTGGCTGGATGATAAACGGGCTGGGGATAATGAATATGATACGCTTCGCTGACGCGGCGGTTATTGTCCGGTAGTAAGGCATAATTCATACAATGTACCGGATTTTACATGCTTTTTTCGTTTTTATCAATCCCCTTTTCCCGGCTGCGGGTGTTTCATCATATTTATGAAACAGATAAGCGTCGTTTTGGCCGGGCTTGGTTTCGGAGGGGCTTTTGCGCCAATATACTGCAAGCATCCTGATGTATCGGCTTTTGGCATTTTTGACCCGGACTTGTCCCTAGCGGAGGAGGTTTCCAAACACCTGGGTAAAGACGGCGGCGGGCAGGCGGTACGGGTCTATCAAACTTTTGATGCGATACTCAAAGACGCTTCTGTTGACGCGGTACACCTGGTGTCCCCTATTCCCCGGCACGTAGAACAGACCCTGGCGGTGCTTAACGCGGGGAAGCATTGCGCCTGTACCGTACCCATGGCGGTCTCGGTAAAAGACATTGAGGCGATTATTGAAGCCGTTAACAGGACGGGCAAGAGCTACTGTGTTATGGAGACCGCCTGCGCCACAACTCATTTTTTCAAAGCCCAGGAGATACTGGGAAAAGGCGAATTCGGTGTTATTCAATTCTTGCGCGGCGCCCATTATCAGGATATGGAATACTGGCCGGACTACTGGATGGGACTTCCCCCCATGTGGTACGGCACCCACGCCGTTTCTCCCCTGGTGATGCTGGCCGGTTCGCCGGTTGTGAGGGTCCGGGGCCTCGGGTCGGGAACCATGCGGGAAGAACTGCATAAACAGTACGGCAATCCCTTTCCCTTCGAGACCATGCAGATTGAGTTCGCCAATGGGATAAAAGGGGAAGCGAGTCGTTCTCTCTTTGAGACCGCCCATAATTACACTGAACAGTTTACGGTATACGGCTCAAAGAAGTCCTTTGAATGGCAGCAAATTGAGGACGAGCGGCCGGTGGTACATACCCTTCAAAGTCCCCGCGTGGATGATCGCGGCCGGTCTCTGCGCGGCCTTCCGGTAAAAGTTGAACGCATTACAACGGGGAATTACCACATGAGGCTGCCTGAGCCTATACAACGCTTTACCGTCCGTTCGGACCAGTACGATGAGACCAACCCCCAGCAGTCCCTGAACATCGACGCCTCGGGCGGCCACGGCGGTTCCCACCCGCATC
>JAISDF010000172.1 GCA_031265025.1 Spirochaetaceae bacterium | reverse complement strand
CTATGCTATAAAACGATAGAGGACCGCGGCGTTTGTCAGCAGATGGTACTAAACCGCACCAAATGCGGGGGGGGGGGGGGGGAAGAAAAAGTTTACGGCAATTTTGTGTACGGGATGCTGCATAGCGGAATTATACAATGGAGCGTAAAAAAAGACAACAAGAAAGATACTGTAAACGCAAAAAGGAACAGCGCATCTTTGTACAGGGCGCAATGCGTAGATTTACCGCGGCCTATGGAGTATAGTATACCTGTGGACAAAAAGAAAAAGAGCGGCCTGCTGCTCCTCCTGGTCTGCGTAGTCTGGGCGGGCGCCGCGCTGTACAAGTATGCCCAAACCAGGCCGCCCCAAAAGGCTGTCCTGACCGCCGTCCTGTACCGGGGGGGCGGCGAAACGCCTGAGGCCCTGGCTGTCCTGGCCGGGGAATTTCAAAATCAGTACCCTGATATAGAAATCTCTTTTGTTGAACGTTCCCCGGCGGAGCTTGAAGGGGACCTTGCCCCCGTCCAACAGGCAAAGGGCCGGAAGGGTCCCGGCGCTCCCGACATCATCATCGCCGACGAAAAAAGCCTCGCGCTCCTGTCAGGGGATCTTTTTGAGAGCCTTGGTTCCCTCTCGCAAAATCCCGAACTTGCGGAACGTGCCCAGGACGGAGCCCTCCGGCTGCCTTTGGTTTCTTTTATATACTCCCTGTACTACCATATCGCCGCGCTTAAAGAAGCGGGCTTTGACCGGCCTCCCAAGACCAGGGAGGAATTTTTTGCCTATGCCCGCGCCCTTCCTCCGTTTTCTTCCGCCGTCGCGCCTAACAGCGGCGGCGAGGAACTTGCCGCCTGGACCTGGGCGGCGGGTTTTAATTTTTTTGACGGGGATGCCCTGCGCGCTCCGGCCCTGGCCGATTCCTTCAATTTTTTGCAAGACTTGATAAGCGGGGACCTTCTTGATCCGTCGCTTCTTCAAAAGACCGAAACTGAAAATTATGATGACTTTATCGCGGGCCGTGTCGCCATGATGACCGCTTCAATAGCGGGAACCGGATACATAGAGCAGCATGCCCCTGATCTTGAATACGGCATTACCACGGTCCCGCCTCCCGCCGCCTATACGGGAAGGCCCCGTTTTGCCCTGGGGAACTGGAGCGCCGCGCTTGCAAGCCACAGTCCCCGCAAGGAAGAAGCCAAACTCTTTATCGGCTTTCTTGCGGACGCGCCGGCCAATGCCCAGCTTGCCCTGGCGCTTTCTGGTCTTCCGGTAAACATCAGCGCGGTGTCCGGGGCCCGCGCCGGTGGCGGCCAGTACGATAAAATCCTTGCCATACTGGAAACCGGGGAAGCGGTCAACGAACTTGCCCTTACGCCCAAAGGCCCCCTTCTGGAGCGGGCCCTCAGGGAAGCTGCCGTCGAAATCATGAGCGGGACAAAAACGTCAGATGAATGTGTCTCCGCCCTTGAGGCCCTGTTGGCCGGAGACTAAGGTTATGCGCATCATCATAGTCGGCGCGGGTATGGTGGGAACTCAACTGGCAAAATATCTTGTTCAGGAAAAACATGATGTTTCCCTGATAGAATCAAATGAAGAACGGGCCCGTCATGCTTCAAACCGCCTTGACTGTCTTGTGCTACACGACGGCGGCAACAGCCTCAGCGCCCTTGAGGAAGCGGGCCTGGACAAGGCCGACGCCCTGGTCTGCGTAACCGATTCTGACGAAGTCAATATGATAATCTGCGGCCTTGCCGCTTCCCGGCAGAGCGCTCTGCTTAAAATAGCCAGGGTGCGGAACGATGACTATGTGTGGCTTAACAGACCGGGAACCGGCCGCGTGCTGGGCATCGACCATTTTGTTCATCCCGACGTGGAGGCGGCCCGCACGGTGCTCGACGCCGTGGAACACGGCGCCATGGGCGAGATACTTTCCTTTGCCAATACTTCCTACGAACTTGGTTCCATAGACATAGCGGAAAAAAGCGCCTTTGACGGCCTTGCCCTCAGGGACTTCCGTTCACTGGTAAAGGCCGAAAGTCTTGTAACCCTTCTTGAACGCGGCGGCGAATGTATACTGCCCTCAGGTTCCACCACCCTCACGCGGAAAGACAGGATGTATATACTTGCCAAAGAAGAAGACATGAGCGGCATCTTTGCCCTTGCCGGCCGTCTGGAAAAACCCCTGCGGAAAATCGGCATTGTGGGCGGCGGCCGCATCGGCAGCCTCATTGCCGAGGGCCTTCTGAAAACCAGCGGCGAAGACAAAAAACGTCCTCCGGTCTTTTCGTTCTTTAAGTCCTTCATCCCGAAAAGCATACGGCGGGTCATCATCATCGAGAAGGACTACGAGCTCTGCAAGGACCTTGCCGCCCGTTTCCCCGAGGCCCTGATTCTCAACGAGGATATTTCCGACGAGAGCTTTGTCGGCGAGGAACGCATAGACGGCCTGGACCTCATCATCACCGCCACGGCAAACCAGGAACTCAACATGATTGCCGCCCTGTACCTTAAATCGCGGGGCGTGCACCGGGCCATCGCCGTAGTAACCGGGCAGGGCTATACCGCCATAGCCCGCAAGCTGGGCGTGGATGTGGTGCTTCCCCGGCAGTCGGTCGTGGTTGATTCCATACTTTCCCATCTTATGGGCGAGCGGGTAAAGGGCGTGCACCGTATCGGCGGCGGCGGTACTGATATTATCGAGATTGAAATAAGCCATAATACGGCGGTGCTCGGCACTCCCCTTACCCAGTTCCGCCTCCCCCGGGGAGGGCTGGTGATGCTGGTACAGCGCGGGGAAGAATCTTTTATCCCTACAGGCGATTATGTGTTTACCGAAAAGGACCGCATCATCCTTATCGCCAAAACGGGCAGCGAAGCTGATCTGGAGCGGCTCTTCGGCGCGTCCCCATGAAGTATCCGGCAGACATACCCGCCACGGGAAAACGCGCAATCACGTTTACTTCTGCCAATGGTTTTCTCATCGTGTTTCTCGCGTGTGCCGGTATCTGCGTCATGGGGGCCGTCCCCTATTATCTGTCAGGCCGCGCGGGCAGTTTCGGCGGCGCTCTTTTTGAAAGCGTTTCGGGCTTTACCACTACCGGGGCCACTGTTTTTCCCGATGTTGAAAGGCTCCCTCGTTCCCTGCTCCTGTGGCGGGCCGTGACCAACTGGCTTGGCGGCATGGGCATCGTGGTGTTCTCGGCGGCCCTGCTCCCCCGCCTGGGCTCAGGCGCTTTTCAGCGCATAAGGGCCGAAGCGCCGGGGCACGAAAGGGACCGCGTTACCCCCAGGATCACCGCCGCGGCGAAGCAGCTTTGGCTGCTCTACACGGCCCTCACCGCCTGTGATCTGCTCCTGCTCCGTCTGGGCGGCATGAACTGGTTTGAGTCAACGCTCCACGCTTTTTCCACCATGTCCACAGGCGGCTTCAGTTCACGTAACGGAAGCATCGCGGCTTTTCATTCACCCTTTATAGAATGGGTAACAGGGATTTTCATGCTCCTTGCCGGGTTTAACTTTTCCCTCATGTACCGCCTTCTTAAAGGGAAGGCCGGGGACCTGCTTCGTAACAGCGAGGCCAGGGCCTACGGCTTCATCATCCTCATAGCAACGGGCCTCATCGCCTTTTCGCTGCTTTCGGGAAGCCCCCCTGTGCTTGGGGACGGCCTTGGGCCAGGTATACGCCGGGCGCTTTTTCATACCGCGTCCATACTGAGCACCACGGGCTTTGCCGCTTCGGACTACAATCTCTGGCCTCCCCTTGCCGGGGCCTGCCTTTTCTTTCTGCTGTTTATAGGCGGCTGTTCCGGGTCGGCGGCGGGCGGCGTCAAAGTTATACGCCATGTGCTGCTCTGTAAACAGGCGGGCAACGAAATGAAACGGCTCCTCTACCCCAGGGGAGTTTTCAGCGTTCAGCTTAACAGGAAAGAAGGCCGCAAAGACCTGGTATACGGCGCGGCCGCCTTTGTGTTTTTGTACTTTGTCATGGCCGCCGCCGCCGCCCTCCTGGTAAGCAGCGCAGGCTTTGATTTGTTTTCGTCGCTTAACGCGGCGCTCATAAGCCTGGGGAATATAGGCTCAGGCCTCGGGAGTTTCGGGCCCGGTTCAAACTTTGCCCAGGTTCCTGACTATGTAAAGTGGGGGCTTTCTTTCATCATGATAGCGGGAAGGCTTGAACTGTGGACCGTTCTGGTTTTCTTCTCCCGTGAATACTGGAGGCAGTAAGGTGCGCCGCGTGAACATTGCAGAACCGCTCCTCATACTGCTTCTTTTTTTGGGCCTTGTTGCCTGTACCATGATTCCGTCCTTTATCCTTGCCCTTGCCCTCGGCGAGACGGCACGGGCCTTTGCCTTTCCCATGGGCCTTGCCTTTGCGGCGGCCCTGCCTGCCCTGCTTGTGATGCGGCGGAGAACCTTCCGCTTGCGGCCACGGGACGGCTTCATGCTGGTCTTTATAACCTGGGCGGCCGCGGCCCTTATGGGGGCCTTTCCCTTTTACCTTGCCGGAAGAGCGGGGTCTTCCCCCTATCCCGGCATGAGTTTTACCGACGCGCTTTTTGAAAGCGCCTGCGCCTTTGCCACCACCGGGGCTACCACCCTTGCCACTGTGGAAGATCTGCCCCGCTCCCTCCTTCTCTGGCGGAGCATGAGCCACTGGTTCGGAGGCCTGGGCATCGTGCTCCTCTCGGTGGCCCTCATGCCCCTTCTGGGCGTCGGCGGCTTTCAGCTTATCAAGGCCGAAGCGCCGGGTCCCGAAAAAGAAAAGATCACCCCCAAGGTTGCCGCCACGGCGAAGATACTCTGGCTTGTCTACTGCGCCCTCACCCTCATACTCACCGTTCTTTTTTTCTGTGGCGGCATGGATTTTTTTGACGCCCTCTGCCACGCCTTTACCACCATGGCCTCAGGCGGGGTCAGCACGAAAAACCACGGCCTTGCCTCGTATAACTCGGCCTTCATAGACGGAAGCGCCACGGTCTTCATGCTCCTCGCCGGGCTTAACTTCAACCTGTATTACCGGATCCTCAAGGGAAAATTCGCCGATGTTGCCGCCAATACCGAAGGCAGGGTCTATCTTGGCATCTTCCTCGTTGCCACGGCGGCCATAAGCCTCACCCTCATCCCCCGGTACGGATCGGCCGGGACCGCCCTGCGTTATGCCGCATATCAGAGCGCCTCGATACTTTCCACCACCGGAAGCTCCATAGCGGATTATGAAGCCTGGCCGGGCCTCGCAAAAATGATACTCCTGTGCCTCATGTTTGTAGGCGGCTGTTCCGGCTCCACGGCCGGCGGCATCAAAGTTATACGCCACGCGATACTCTTTAAGCAGGCCGGCAGCGAACTGAAACGGACCATCTTCCCCGGAGGAATTTTCAGCGTTCATCTTAACAAAAAAGTCGGCCGCACCGACGTGGTCTACGGCGCCGCTGGTTTTGTTTTTTTGTACATGATGGTAGTCATGGGAACCACCCTCATAGGCGCGGCCTCAGGAGTCGACCTCTTTACCGCGTTCAGCGCCGCCCTCTCGATAACCGGAAACATAGGCGCGGGCTTCGGCGGC
>JAISDF010000146.1 GCA_031265025.1 Spirochaetaceae bacterium | reverse complement strand
TTTCAGGATTATCTTTTTCATTTCTTCATCGCTTGTTTTTTTGCCTGTTTCATAATGGCCGCTATCCAGCCCTGCCATTATTCTCAATCCATTGTGCGTCTTTGTATTCGCTATCAATTGGATAATTACTTCATGGCTTATAAGCGGCCGCCCCCGCCAGTTCTGCGTAATACAACTAAACATTTTGTGTTCAATCTTATTCCACTTGCTGGTCCCGGGCGGAAAATGGCACACCTGTATTACCAGTCCTGTCTTGTCAGCCAGCTTTTGTAACACCGTTTTCCACAGCCGGCTCCGGCTTCCGTTGCTGCCCCCTCCATCTGCCGTGATAAGTATCTTCTTCGCTTGGGGGTTGCCTTACTCGCCATTACCGTCCTCCGCCAAGCATGATCGCTCTCTGCCAGTAGTAAAACGTATCAGCTTCCCATCTCGGACGTGAGTGACCAGGCTTACCGTTCCGTGAATCAGCCCCGCCAGTTCCCATTCGAGAGCGATAAGCGCCGCCTCGGGTATCTTGCCGGAGTAGCCGGCCTTCTCTGCGGAGGTATCGGCCTTAATCATGACGGCCTTCCTTCGCGGACTTCGCCGGAACCGCCGCAGCCTCAAGGTATGCGGCCAGATCTTCGAGGGTGAAAAATATCCGCATGTTCTTGCTGCCCGTCCCCATCCGCCGATAGGAGATCGCTCCCGCCTTGACCATGCGGCGGATAGTGACAGGGGACGTCCGCAAATTTTCGGCGGCTTCTTCAATGTTCAATAATTGCATAAATACTCCCTTGTGGGCTTTTTGCGCCACGCAAGGGCATTTTTTATTGGGTATGCCTGATGTTCCTAATTATCATGGAATGTTGCGGAATGTTACTTTTTATTACGCTTTGAAAGACGGGAAAGATGTTGTTTAAGCCCGGTCTCCACACCAGATATGTTATTCAACATTATGCGTTTTGCCCGCTCACCGTCATTGGTCATTTTCAAAAGTTCATTATAGATTTTTGGCACGGTTGCCGCCCGTGTTTTTTCGTAAATTGTCTTGGTTTTGATGTTTGTGTTTTTGATAATGAAGCCAGTACCTGCCAGCCTTTGGATACAGTCCACATCGGTCAAATCATTAGCCGCTTTCTGTGCCGGCGGCGGTTGTGTGTCAGGGGCGGGTTCCGGCGGAGGAACAACTTGCAGGTTGCTTTGAGATGGGGGCTTTTGATACGCTGCTTTTAATTCCGCAATGGCCTGATCTACTTCCCTTATTTTCTCGTTCAATTCCTCGGAGCAGTATATAAGGCTATTCGCCTTTTGCCGGTAAGCCCTTGCCCTGGTTTCTAAAGCCCAGAGCCCCTCTCGCGGGATCATACGCCGCCCATGAACCGCCCCTAGAATTTGATTCGGGTTATAAAAACTATACGGGAATTCTTTTTCTATTACCTCAATCTCTCTTTCCTTTTCCGGTTCCTAGGCAGTCTTTTTCATCACAGTAATACATACTTCTACCTCCGCCGGTTCTTCCGGTAGGATTTACGCAAGCCCCGCCTTTACAGTTTACGGGACGCTTCAGGCGGCATTGCCCCGGTATCAGCAAAATGGTAGGGCGCATTTTCCCGGCACGGTCCGGGGCGGCCCCGGAGGGAGCGGGTTACTAAGTAACCGGCTGCCGGGGCTATCGTGTGGCCGCAGTAAGAACGCCGGGATTATCCACGGCATATTTCAGGACATCGGCCATAATGCCGGTATAGCCGTCCCCCATCGTTTTATAAGTTTCAAGAACGTCCGGGGCGATACGGATAGTTACCGATTGTTTCTTTTTGCGCCGGTTGCGCTCCGCCGCCAGGTGAGCGAATTCCTTGAGGGCCTCCGGCGACGAGGGCGGACAATCGGGATCGTAGACCGTCGGCGCTTTCCGTGCTTCCCTGATCGCTTTTTTTACCCGTTTGATGACTTCTTTAGGTGGCTTTTGTCCAACCCTTACCGTCGATGTGATAGTACCCATTGTAACTTCTCCTCTCATGTTTTTCGGCTTCCCGTGCCGTGACCAGGCGCGTCTCTTTCCCACGCTCCGTATAGACAACAAACAAGAGACTGCCAACCCTGCCGATTGTCTGCCATCGTGTTTCGCCGGAGATGTTGCTTTCACTGCGGTCAATACGCTCAATGCGGCCTGGATCGGCAAACACAAATTGAGCGTCTTCAAAGCCGATTTTATGTTTTATTTTGTTTTCCGCGTTCTTGTTTTCGTCCCATACGATCCGGCGCTCTTCCATGTTTTAGCGTATTGCTTTTTGCCTTACATGTCAAGGAATTTCTGAAGGTGATGAAGGAAGCAAGTAGGATGGGGCCAGGAAGCGCCCCGGAACCTTCTCGCGTGTCCTTTTATGTCCTTTTAAGGTCTTGTTTTTGCTAATTACTTACAGAATAAGTAATTAGCGTTGGGCGATACTGGATTTGAACCAGTGACTTCTACCGTGTGAAGGTAGCACTCTCCCGCTGAGTTAATCGCCCGCTAATCGGTCATGGTTTACCACTATAGCCGCTTTATTGATGAAAGTAAAGCCTTTTCAGGCCTTGTTCTGCCCGTTCCCCTCATTGTATTAAGGTCTTTCAGGCTGTATAGTGGCTTTATGGCCGAAAGGACGGTGAAGATTCTGGCGTATAGCTGCAGGAAGGATGAGGCTGAGTATTTTGCCGCTTTTGGCGGGCTGCCGGATGTGGAGCTTTCAAAAAGCGAGGCTGTTCCCAATGAGGAGACCGCGGCGCTGGCTGAGGGCCGCGCCTGTATTAGTATCATTACGACGCCCATGACTCCTCCTATACTCAGGTCCCTTTTTGAACGGGGGGTGAGGTTTATTTCTACCCGGAGTATAGGCTATGACCACATTGACATGAAATGCGCTCTGGAGCTGGGTATGCGGGTGGGTAACGTGAGTTATGCGCCTGACGCGGTTTCAAACTATACGGTGATGTTCATGCTTATGGCCATCAGGAATATCAAGAATATTTCGCGCCTGGCGCTGGCCCAGGATTTTTCACTTCAGGGCGGGGTCCAGGGGAGAAATCTTGGCAACCTTACCGTGGGTATTGCCGGGACAGGCCGTATAGGCCGGCGGGTCATTGAGCATTTGAGCGGTTTCGGCTGTACGATTCTGGCTTATGACAAGGTTGAAACCGCGGCGGTGCGCCGCCATGCCCGCTATGTGGGCTGGGAGGAGCTTTGCGCCGCTTCTGATATTATTTCGCTCCACATACCCGCTTCACCGGATAATTACCATATTATTAACCGGGCTTCGCTTATAAAGATGAAGGATGGGGTTATCCTGATCAATACGGCCCGGGGTTCCCTGATTGACACTGCCGCTTTTCTTGACGCGCTGGAAAGTGGCAAGATTGGCGCGGCAGCGCTTGATGTGGTGGAGGATGAGGGCTACCTCTACTACAATAATCTTGAAGGCAGGGTGCTTCCCAACAGGGACATTGCCGTCCTGAAATCATACCCCAATGTGATACTTACCCCGCATACTGCTTTCTACACCGATCAGACGGTAAGCGATATGGTTGAAAATTCCCTTAAAAGTTGCATTGCCTTTGTCCGGGGAGAGGAAAACCCCTGGGAGCTGCTGAGCGCGGCGGGAACCGGACGGTGTTAAAGAGGACCGGATGCTGGAAAAAATCAGGACCGAAGTTGTCCGCAAGCTGATTCATCTTCTTATTGCCCTGAGCGTTCCTCTGGCGGCCTTTAACCGCGTTTTGACTGTTGCCCTGCTGGCAGGGGGAACGCTGGTGTATGTTGTTTTTGAACTGCTCCGTTTTAACGGAATGGAAATCCCCGTGATTTCGCCGCTTACCGCCATAGCCATGAGAAACCGGGACCGGGGGCGTTTTGTGCTGGGGCCGGTAACGCTGGGACTGGGCGCCCTCTTGTCCCTGTTCCTTTTTCCTTTTCCGGCGGCGGCGGCGGCAATTTACGCCCTGGCTTTTGGCGACGGGCTTTCAAGCCTGGCCGGAAGGCTCTGGGGGCGCTTCAGGCCGCGTTTTCTTTTCGGCAAGAGTGTGGAAGGGTCCTGTGTGTGTTTTGCCGCCGTCCTGGTTTCGACATATCTGGTAACGGGCGGCATAAGGCCGGCCCTTATCGGGGCTTTGGCGGCGATGCTGGTGGAAGCGCTTCCCCTTGGAGACTACGACAATCTTGCCATTCCCCTGACAACGGGGCTTGCCGTAACCCTTGTTTTACACTACGCCGTCTGAGCGCGGGTCCCCTGTCCGCTCAGAGCCAGAGGTACACATGATGAAGCTGGTTACAGGCAAGCCATGTCCCCAGGCCCAGGATGACTATGCCCAGGGGGAGAGCCGCGATGGTGTCGGCGGCAAAGAGTATGTTCCTTCCCAACAGGGTCAGAATCATGCCGCAGGCTATGATGAAATGTTCTTTTGAACGCTGGGTATAGGCGGAAACAAAGAAACTCAGCAGGGTGATAAGCGCTATTCCGGCCTGGGCCAGGAGAAACATGGACTCATAGCCTGAAAGCATGGTCAGGCTGGAATTCCAGGCCAGACTGTCTATGGGCATGCCGATGACGATGAGCAGGGTGATGATGACGGCGATCATGAGGACGTTCCCGTGCTTTTGAATGTCAAGGCCCGCCGCGTATACGCTTGCCCCAAAAAGGCAGAAAACCCCGAAATACCGGCCAAAATACAGTACCCGCGAGGCGATTATCAGGTATACCTGGGACAAAAGCAGTGTGTCCTTGAGGAGGAGTATGCTGCGGACCAGTTCAAAACTAAAGGAAAAAACAAACATGGCAAAAAAGATTATCTCAGGGGAATTGGTTTTTTCAAAAAAATTCAGGATGAGTATCAGGGCGGCCAAGGCATAGATATTGGCAAGGAGCATGGACACCAGGGGCGCGTAGGGCCAGGGGCCGGAGAAGCGGGTCAGAAGGGGCTGCAGCACTCCGGGCGCCCTGCGTATTGCCGCCGCCGCTGTCTGGGGGGCCGCGTACAGGACAGCCAGGGTGATAACCAGCATCATGAAAAGCGCCAGGGCCGCAAAACATATTTCAATCTTAAAGAGGCGGTTCCGCTGTAAAAGAGTCATGTAGTTAAGCATAATTGAAAGTCCCGCCTCCACTCAAGTCCCATATCAAGACAGCCGAAAATAAAACGGGGACCTTCAATATCGGGGCTGCTTCAAAACCGGATGTTTTTGAACAGGCCCGATACGTTCCGGCGAAGTTTTATAGGAGAACGGTATGTACAAGAAGATACTTATCCTTTTACTCATAACCCCGGTTTTTCTTTCCGGGCTCTGGGCAGGAGATGCCGCTTCATTTGTGGACCTTGGGTTTTCCCCTGACGGCAAGGTGTATATTTTTGCCCAATACGGCATTCAGTCAGGAACGCTGCGGCCCTGGGCCGATTTGTTTATTGTCGATGTGCCGAACAACAATTTTGTCCCCGGAGGAAGAAGCTCCTATGTCCATACTTCCCCGGTCTCGGCAGGCCAGGATGGTTCGGGGGCGCTGTTCAGGCTAATTGCCCGTAACGCGGCCCTTGCCGAGCGCCATGGCGTTGATTTTCTTTTTCAGAGCCAGCCCCTGTATGTTTCCCTTAACGGTGAAGGCGGCGGAAACGGCCAAACAATAGAATTCAGGGATTTCGAGGCCCAGGCGAATTACAGGGCTTCCCTGGTTTCTACCGTGGAAGGGTCATCAGCCTCGCTCAAATCATCGTTCTATATCAATCTTGAAAGAACGGACAGCCGGGGAACCAGGACCTATGTGGTGGGAACCCCCCAGTTAAAGCGGCCCCTGGTCGCCTCGTACCGTATCAGGAAGGCCATGATAGCCCCCCATGACGGGTCCCTTATCTTTGTGATTGAAATGCACAGGCAGGGCGAAAACGGCTCCGATATACGCTACATGGTCGAAGCGGTACGGCTGTAATTACAGACATTCCCTGAATATCTGGGCGGCGGCCCCGTCTTCGCGGACAACGCGGAGGTAGAGGCGTCCGCCCAGCCTGTTTCTCCGCCAGAGCCCTTCTTTTTGCACCTCTATGGCAAGCCGTATCCACCCGTCCCTGTCCGGCACTTCCCGTATCTGTGAGAAAAAATACATGCCCCGCGGTATGCAAAGGCCCCCCGGAATCCCCGGTGCGAATGCGGCCTCCGGCGCCCCGGCTCTGCCAAGCCAGAGCGGTTTTGCCAGATAGTGTTCCTCCCCAGGTTCAATACTCTGTCCTGTTTCGGGATCAAGTTCAAAGGCCATGGCAATCTCTTCCCCTTCGGGAAAAAGAAAGGGTTCAAGCGCGGGATCAGGAACATAGTGAAGGGAAGCGTGAAGGCGAAGGGCGGTGTATTGTAAATTCACGCGGCTCATAAGATTAAAACTGCCAGCCCGCGCCGGTAAAGGGGCGCAGATAAGCCGGCTGGGGATTGTCAACCGTAAAGAAGTGGGTAAAATCCAGCCCGGCTTCCACAAAAAAAGGCCGCTTGATAAACCACTGAAAAGAAACTCCGGCGCCAATCGCCGGGATGAGGACCGTTATTGGTTCACTCTCCGTGTTGGGGAACACAAAATGATAATTCAGGACCGTATAAATGCCGCCGCCGATACGAAAATTAAGGGCCATTATCCGGTTCGAAAACCAGTACCGGTAAAGCCCGTACAGCATCCCGCCGGGCATCTGGAACCGTATCGTATAATATTCCTGCGTTATGCGAAAATAATTCCAGGAAGGCTCAAGTTCAAAACCCGCATAGCCCCAGGGCTTCTTAAAAGGGATAACACTCAGACGTCCGTAAGCGCCGATGGGAAAAAGTCTCGTTTCAAATAATTCGTTAATATGCCCATAAAGGGAAACCATGGGCCTGTATCCCGCCGATATGTTAATATCCACAGGCTTTCTGAAGGTGATCCTGAAGATTCCCAGATTGTCCGTCAGTCCTCCCGGATTTATCACCTGAATAGTATAGGACCCTGTCTCCAACCGCGCGTAACTAAAAACCAGATGTATCCTGTCCTCCTGTTCTACAATTACCGTATCGGGCTTTATCAGGTTTCCCCGGGACCCCTGAAGGAAAACCGCTATCCCTTCGGTAAAATTGCTTCCAAAAAGATCTATGCTCCAGGCAAGGTCCTCATCCAGATAAAAAGCTTCGGGACTGAACCGCGAAAGCTCAGGCTGTTGTGCCGGAAGAACTTCAAATTGAATCCAGTCCGCGGCCGGCCTTGGCCTTTCCAGAAAATCATAAGGCCTGACCCGGTAACGGTATATCCCCGGAGACAGGGAAACTTCCAGAAAAGACCTTTCCGTTCTTTCTCTTACATGCCTCTCCCACAATACCCCCGCCTGTTTTTCAATTTCAACCTCATAGTAAAAAACGTTTTCCTGTTCTTCCCATCTCAGGGTTTGTACAAAATGTCCGCCTTCTTCGATACGGTAGTCCCCCCGATAGGTCTCCCGGTATTCCATCGGGTACTCCAGCTCCTGCCCCCAAAGAACCGTGGCAGACGGCAGTCCAAAGACCGCTGTCAGAAAAAAGAACAAAGAACGGGACGCAAAGAGTAAAAAGCGGGATACAACGTTGTGTAACATTTTCTGCTTCAATTCAGGCCCAAGGCTCCGCCGCTTTTTATTATCTTCCATAAAGCTGTCCGGGTCTCCGCAGTTCAGGCGTAACAGGCAGGCCAAAATCAATCCTGAATCCATTTCCGGTGCTTTCGCCCCGCCGGAGTATCTCATCGTCCGCCCGCCGTTCCCTGAGCGGGTTTATCAGTACCGCTTCTACCCGCCAGACAAAGGCGCCTACATCAAGAAGGGTCAAATCTTCCAGCACAAAGGATGTTTCGGGCGAGGGGCTTTTTTGGATAATGGTTTTTCCCGTATCAATATTTTCAAGGGTAAAGATATACGCTGTGGCGCCCGGTACAGTGTCCCAGGAAAAGCGTATGTTCCGGTTTTCCCTGAGTTCTTCTCGGCCTATGATTGTTCCGTCCGTTGGCAGACGGTTTGCCGCGTCAGGCAGGGGCTGTATGGGAAGCACCCGGAGCAGACGGGGCCTGGCGCTGATGTTAAAGCCGTCAGGAGTTTCCGCCT
This sequence comes from Spirochaetaceae bacterium, assembly GCA_031265025.1. GTDB lineage: Bacteria > Spirochaetota > Spirochaetia > Treponematales > Breznakiellaceae > JAIRTD01. The sequence continues at coordinate 1,358 of JAISDF010000146.1, read as the reverse complement.
GGATAGTCCAGTAATAGTTTCCCGCCCGGAGCCTTGGCAGAGATATAGTTCCGGGAGGGTTGTTTATAACGGCCACAGGAGTCCCCGAAAAATCCTGGTTCCGGGAAAAGATAAAGCGGCTTGCGGAAACCTGATTGACAGAACTCCATCGTACTGTTCCCGGTTCAAGGTAGGCCCGCAGGCCCTCAAAGGCCGCTCCGTTGCCGGGATAATTCAGGCTTACCAGATGCAGTTTCCTGATACTGAAATCCCCTTCCGAAAGTAAACCTGTCCTCCGGGTACTTTGGGCAGTTTCCGGCATAAAACCCTGAACCGTCCAGTAGTAATTCCCCTCCGGGTAACTGTCCATGGAAAGGCTCTGCCTTGTTCCCTCAACCAGATTATTTTCATAGACCGGGTTGTTCCGGTTTTCCCCATAATACAATTTGAACTGGTAATATGCCGCTCCTTCCGCGGTTTCCCAGGAAAACGCCGTCGGCTCTCCTTCCTGTACCGCTATCCGCCCGTTTAAGGACGGCGCAAGGAGAACCGGCGCGGGTATGGGAGGCGCGGCGGTAAAGGACCTGGGCGGCGTTTCAAAAACCGCGTTGTCGGGCCCCTTTGCCTGAATCCGCCAATACCATGTTCCCTCGGGCAGTATTCGTCCCTGAAATGTTTCACTACCCGCCGCCTCGTCAATCAGTAGGGAAGAAAAATCAGAATAGCCTGAAATTTGAAAGCGGGTTTGCAGGGGCAGGTTGGTCTTCCAGGTAAAGCGCAGATCCGGCAGCCTTGCGGCGGCGGTAATATAGCCGTCAGGCGGAAAAACCAGCCGCTGGGTCAGTTCCCCTTCCAGGGCTGTAAAGGAACGCGCCGGAGAAAAGGACGAATTGTTTCCTTCTATATCGATCTGGGAAACCGCCCAATAATACTGTCCCGGCGCAATGATATTTCGTCCGGGCCGGTATACATAAAAATTATCCGATGCCGTTTCATCGATGAGTGGATTGGTCAAATTCCGGTCCGCCGAAATCAGAATCCTGTAGGAGCGGGCTTCCGTTTCGGGCAGCCATGAAAAATACACGTCCCCCTGACCGACATCCACCCTGCCCTGATCCTGAGGGATAAGGAGTTCCGGGGTTCTCAAGCTCCCGCTTTGACTGATGCTGAAAGACGCCGGAGATGCCTCCCCCGGAGCGCCCTCATACGAAGGAGGAAACACCGGCCGCACCCGCCAGTACCAGGTTCCCGGCCCCATCTCGGAGAAGTAAAAAGAGCTTCCCTGAACTTCCCTGGACAGGACAGGGTTTGTCATGCCCGGATTGTCCGCCGCTTCCAGAAGATAAAAAGAAGCCTCCCCTGTTTCCGTCCACTGAAAC
>JAISDF010000097.1 GCA_031265025.1 Spirochaetaceae bacterium | reverse complement strand
CTCCCTGCAAATCGCGAAGATGATGGGAGCGGTTAATATCGTCATGATCGGGCTGGAGGAAGATGTTGCCGTGCGTTTTGAAATTGCCAAAAGATTTGGCGCCACCCATGTGGTAAACGGCTCGAAAGAGAATGTGGTCCAGCGCTGCCTGGAAATCTGCACCCGGGACAATTTGGGGCTGGTGGTTGAGTGTTCCGGCGCAAACATCGCCCTGCAGCAGACAATACAGATGCTACGGCCCAACGGCGAAGTAATCAGAATCGGAATGGGTTCTAAGCCGATGGACTTTTCAATTAACGATATTTCGGTCCATGCAATTAAGATCATCGGGCATATGGGTTATGACACTACATCCTGGCGGAACGCATTGCGCCTTTTGGCAGACGGAAAAATCCAAGTACAACCGATGATAACTCACCGTTTGGGCCTTTCCGAGTGGGAGAAAGGGTTTGAGGCTATGGCAAACAAAGAGGCCATTAAAGTCATTTTTCATTATGACTGTGACTAACTTGAGAGTGGTAAGTTCTTGACCCTAAAAAGATGATTAACTCTCCATAACATGGCGCATAAATGTCTGCGGTGCCCGCAGCTATCTGTTTTTTATTTAATCCTTTTTCGATTCCTCCCGAGTTTCTTAATCTCCCGGACAAATTCGTCAAGGTCCTCAAAATGGCGGTATACCGAGGCGAAGCGTATATAGGCTACCTTGTCCAGGGCTCCAAGTTTTTCCAGGGCCAGGTCCCCTATGGCTTTGGCCTCTATTTCGTGGTTGACCTTGCCCAGTACGGCGGCGGCGTCTTCTACCTCGTTGATGAGGCTTTCTATCATCATGGGGGAAACCGGTCTTTTTTCCAGGGCCCTTGCCACGCCCCGCTCTATCTTGTTCCGGTCAAAGGGTTCGCGGCGGCCGTCGCGTTTTATGACCATGAACTGCTTGTCTTCGATGCGTTCATAGCTGGTGAAACGGCAGCCGCAGCTATTACATTCCCGGCGGCGGCGTGTGGCTTCGCCGTTTGCCAGGGTTCTTGATTCAATAACCTTGTCGTCAAAATTACCGCAGCGGGGACAGCGCACAAGACCCTCCGGGCTAAGTATATACCGGCGGTACTTCTATTTACAATACCGGATATGTTACACTGGTCTGTCCCGGAGGCAGGCATGAAAATTGGCATCGACACCTTTGATTGCGACAGCGGTAAATCAGGGGTGGGCGTTTATTTGCTGGAGATATTAAAGAGAATCCCGCCGTCAGGGGCCCACTATGAGCTTTTTGGCTGGGATTTTGACCGTTTTTCCTATAATGACGCGGCAGGGGACATGGAGTTTATCTCCCGCTGTTCCGTTACCGGCAATACCGCAAATTCGCTGTGGCATATCCTCAAATACCCCGGTTTCGCCGTTTCCAGAAACTACGGCGCCTGTTTCTTCCCGGCCGCCCACAAGCGGCTTCCTGGCAGTTCTCCCTGCACCTCTGTCGGTACGGTGCATCACATGGCGGTTTACCGGGGCCCCCGGGCAAACCGGGAGCGTCTGGGAGCGGCCCTGAGAATGGTCCTGACCCGTTCGCTCCGTAATCTGGACCGCGTTATAGCGGTAAGCAGTTGGGTCAAGCAGGAATTGATGGAAATCGCCCATGTCAGGGAGTCAAAAATCGAAGTGGTCCCCAACGGGGTGGACCTTTCAACCTTTTGTCTCCGGCCCCGGAATGAAGAAAGCGTGCTGGTACAGCCTTTCAGTTTCAGGCGGCCCTATATACTCTATGTGTCCCGCATAGACCATCCGGTGAAAAACCATCTCAGGCTTATCGAGGCTTTTGGTATCTTCAAGGAACGTACCCGTTATCCCCACAGGCTGGTTCTTGCCGGAGCGGATAACCGGGGGGCGGAAAAGGTAAAGCATGCCGCCGCGAAATCGAAGTACCGCAATGATATTTTTTTTACCGGGCATTTTCCTTCCAAAAGCCTTCCTGAGCTGTATTCGGGCTCTGATTTTGTGGTGTTTCCGTCCATGTATGAAGGTTTTGGCATGGGCGTCCTTGAAGCCATGGCCTCAGGGGTCCCGGTTGCCTGCGCGCGGGCGGCTTCCCTTCCCGAAACAGCGGACCAGGCCGCGCTGTATTTTGATCCCCTTAAACCCGAAGACATGGCCGACCGCATGGTAACTCTGGCTACCGACCGTTCGGTATATCTGGACTGCAGGAAACGGGGGCTCGAACGGGCCCAAAACTATTCCTGGGACCTCTGCGCCCAGAGAACCCTTGCCATACTCCAGGAAAGCACGGACCGCTGATACTATGATTTCAGGATGAATAAGAACTCAGGCCCTGTCAGGGTCCGGGGATTTTATCCGGCTTTTTTTAAGTCTTTTTTTTAGAATCCGTTTGTCAAAGAGCGATGCAAAGGCTTCTTCGGCGTTTTCGATGAAAGTAACCTTGAGGGCGTCCTTGATTTCCCTGTCCAGATCTGAAAAATCCTCTTCGTTGTCCCTGGGGATGATCACCTTCTCCATGCCGTTCCGTATGGCGGCGAGGAGTTTTTCCTTGAGCCCGCCTATGGGAAGTATCCGTCCGGTAAGGGTGAGTTCTCCGGTCATGGCTATGCCGGGTTCAGGCGGCGTCCGGCAAAGGGTGGAAAGCAGGGAGGCCGCCACCGTGATGCCGGCGGAAGGGCCGTCCTTGGGTATGGCGCCTTCGGGCACGTGGATATGAAAGTCTGTTTTGGCTATGCCGGGGCCCTTGATATCGTATTTTTCCGATATGCTCCTGAGGTAGGAGAGGGCGATACGGGCGCTTTCCTTCATCACGTCGCCGAGGTTTCCTGTCATGACACAGTCGCCTGATCCCTCAAAGCCGGTGCTTTCAACAGGGAGTATGGTTCCCCCTGTTTCGGTCCAGGCAAGGCCGTAGGAAACGCCGGTGCGGGCTTCCTGGTAGACCAGGTCGTTCTTGTATTTTTTCCTGCCGAGGAGCTTTTCAAGGTCCTTTTTTTGAAGTTTCTTTTTGAATGACGTGATGGGTTTTTTGTCCGCGATGCCGTATTCTTTCTGCACCGCTTCCCTGGCTATGCGGCGGGCGCAGCGGGCGATTTCCCGCTCCAGGCCCCGGACTCCTGATTCCATGGTCCAGTGGCGTATAATTTCGAGTATGGCCTCATCGGTAAAACTTATCGATGCGTCCCTGAGGCCGTTCTCGGAAAGTTCCTTGGGTACGAGAAACTGTTTGGCGATGGAAAGTTTTTCAAGTTCCCCGTATCCGGGTATTTCGATGATTTCCATACGGTCAAGGAGAGGGTAGGGTATGGTATGGAGCGAGTTGGCGGTGGCGATGAAAAGCACCTTGGATAAATCATAGGGTACTTCCATGTAATGATCGGTAAAGCTCGAATTCTGTTCGGGATCAAGGACTTCAAGGAGGGCCGACGCCGGATCTCCCCGGAAGTCCGAAGAAAGTTTGTCTATCTCGTCAAGGAGGAAGACAGGATTTACGGTCTCCGCCCTGCGCATGGACTGGATAATCTTTCCCGGCAGGGCCCCGACATAGGTTTTGCGGTGCCCCCGTATTTCGGCCTCGTCCCGTACGCCGCCCAAGGATATGCGGATAAAGGAACGGCCCAGCGCCCTGGCCACTGATTTTCCGAGGCTGGTCTTGCCGGTTCCCGGAGGACCGGCAAAGCAGAGTATGGGGCCCTTGTTGCCTGCCGGAACCCCGCTGTTACGCGAAATAAGGCGCCGTACCGCGATGAATTCGAGAATGCGCTCCTTGGCTTTTTTTATGCCGAAATGGTCCTCGTTGAGTTTTTTTTCGGCCTCGGCAAGGTCCACCGCGTCGTCGGATAGTTTGCTCCAGGGCAGATCCGCTATCCAGTCAAGGTAGGCCCTGAGTACCCCGGCTTCGGGAGAAAAGGGCTGGAGCCTGCGGAGGCGGCCCGTCTCCTTGCGGGCCTTTGCCAGCACTTCTTCGGGAGGATTTTTTTCGGCTATGGATTTTTCCATCTCGGCAAATTCATCGGCAATGCTTTCCTTTCCCAGTTCCTTGTTGATTTCCCTGATCTGCTCGTTGAGTATGTATTCCCGCTGGGTTTTTTCCATGCGGTTTCTTACCTTGGAGGATATTTTTTTCTGGAGGCCGAAGATTTCATTCTCCAGTTCCAGGGTTTCAAGGAGGGTCTTGAGTCTTGCCTGGGTATTTTCCATGGAAAGAAGTTCGATTTTCCGCTCCGGCTTGGCTGTCAGGGCGTTGCACATAAAGTTAATCGCCCGTTCGGAACTGTCGGCCTTTTCCACCGCGGCAAGGGTATCGGCGCTTACCCTTTTGGAAAGTTCCGCGTACTGGGCAAAGGACTGCTGCACGGTTCTCAGCAGCGCCGCTTCTTCGGCGTCGTTCATTTCCCCGCCGCTGACGGCAATCGGCTGTACTTTGACCAGCGCGCCGTTTTCCTTTCCCGCCGGGGCGCGGGTTATCCTGGCCCGGTATTCCCCGTGAAGCACCACGCGGAAGGTCCCGTCGGGAAGCCTGAGCTGCTGGACAACGCGGGCCACCGTGCCGGCGATGTGGGTATCGAAACTGTCCGGCGCGTCCTTGCGGCAGGCGGCAAAGAGGCGGTTGTCCCGTTTAAGGGCTTCCTCAACAGCCGCTATGCCTGTCTTGTAGGTAATGAAAATGGGAATCATGGTATTGGGGAAAAGCACCAGATCCCTCAGCGGAAGCAGCGGATATTCTTCGGATTGATTTTTACCTTTCAGAACCGAAAGAATATTCGGGGCCATGGCGCCTACGCGCTCTTCGGCAGCCGGTGAATTTCAGGAGGCTGGGATTTTTCGACCACATCCTTGGTGATAAGCACCTCTTTCACGCCGTCCATCGACGGAAGTTCAAACATTATATCGGTCATGATCCGTTCTATGATGGCCCTGAGCCCCCGTGCGCCTGTTTTCTGCCTGATTGCCGTATCGGCTATGGCGTTGACCGCCTCATCGGTAAATTCGAGCTTTACGTCGTCTATGGCAAGAGAAGCCTGATACTGTTTGACTATGGCGTTCTTGGGTTCGGTCATAATGCGCTTCAGGTCTTCCTGCCTGAGTTCCTCAAGGCTTACTGTGATGGGAAGGCGGCCTATGAATTCGGGTATCATGCCGAAATGGATAAGATCGTCAGGATGAAGGTGGTCAAAGAGTTCCCTGACGCTCCGTTGCCGGGAACCCCTGATGTCCGAGCCGAAGCCCATGGGGTGCTGTACGATGCGCTGTTCAATGAACTTGTCAAGCCCCACAAAGGCGCCGCCGCAGATGAAAAGTATGTCGGTGGTATCAATGCGTATCATTTCCTGATTGGGATGCTTGCGGCCTCCCTGGGGCGGAACCGAGGCTATGGTCCCCTCGATGATTTTAAGCAGGGCCTGCTGTACGCCCTCTCCCGATACATCCCTGGTGATGGAAATATTTTCACCCTTGCGGGCTATCTTGTCTATTTCGTCTATATATACGATGCCCCGTTCCGCGGCGGCTATATTGCCCCCGGCGCTCTGGATGAGCTTGAGCAGTATATTCTCCACATCCTCACCCACATAACCCGCCTCGGTGAGCGTGGTGGCGTCCACTATGGCAAAGGGAACCTTGAGCTTTTTTGCCAGGGTCTTTGCCAGGAGTGTCTTCCCCGTACCGGTAGGGCCGATGAGGAGCACATTGGATTTTTCGATTTCAACATCATTGGCTTCTTTGGACGGATTGGCTATGCGCTTGTAGTGGTTGTACACAGCCACGGAAAGGGCCTTTTTCGCGTCATTCTGGCCTATGGCAAAAAGGTCGAGATAGCTCTTGATCTCCCGGGGAGTGGGAATATCCCCGGTAAATTTGGATGAAAGTTCATGTTCCTCGTCAACAAGAATTTTACGGCACAGTTCGACACATTCGTCGCAGATAAAGATGTCATTGGGACCGGCGATGAGTTTCCGGGCCATTTCGGCGCTCTTGCCGCAGAAGGAACATATCCTTTCTCCGCTGTTACGCAGTCTTGCCATGGTTTTCCCTCTTTAAGACGCGGTCCACAGCCCCGTACTCGACAGCCTCTTCGGCAGACATGAAAAAATCGCGTTCCATGTCCAGGGCTATGCGTTCAGTATCCTTGCCGGTATGCCGGGCGAAATATTCAATAGTCAGCCTTTTGAGCCTGAGAATTTCCTTGGCCTGTATGCCTATGTCCCTGGCCTGGCCCTGGGCGCCTCCCCAGGGCTGATGAATCAGCACCCGTGAAGAGGGGAGTACCGAACGCTTTCCCGCTGTTCCGGCGCAGAGTATGAGGGCCGCCATGCTTGCCGCCTGGCCCACACAGATGGTTTGAACATCGCATTTGACGTACTGTATGGTGTCATAGATAGCAAGGCCCGCTGTTACCGAGCCTCCGGGAGAATTGATGTAGAGATTAATGTCTTTTTCGGTATCCTGGCCGTCGAGAAAGAGAAGCTGGGCCACCACAAGGTCGGCGGAAAGGTCGTTGACCTCGCCGTCAAGAAAGACAATACGGTCCTTGAGAAGCCGGGAGTATATATCATAGGAACGCTCTCCCATGCCGGTCTGTTCAACCACAATGGGAACTAAATTATTCATCTGCGGTATCATATGTATACCAATTTAACCATTATTGCCCATCAGGTCCAGAAATTTCCGCTTTTCGCCTTTCTTTATCGTTATTTCGCCGAAAACCGCGTCAAATAGTTTCTTTTCCCGGATATCTTCCTTGAGGTAGTCCGTCATGTTTCCCTGCCCATAGTAATTTTTTACCTCATCCACCTTGAGCTCCGCGTTGGCGGCCATGGTCTCAAATTCCTTCTCAAGCTCTTCGCCTGAAACCTCGATGTTCATGTTCTTCATCATGGTTTCCACGATTATCCTTGACTGGAGGGCCTTTTTCGCGCTGGGCCGCCATTCGTCGAGAACCTCGTCATAGCCCTTGGAACCGGCGCTGTACATTTTAAGAAGCTGCTCGGAAGTGACATTGAAGCGCCGGGCAAGGCCGTTCCACCGTGAATCCAGTTCCAGGCGCATCATCGATTCGGGAACCGCGATATCGGTCTTTTCGAGGAGTTTTTCGAGGAAGGCGTTGATTTTAAGCTCCCGCGTCCGCGCTTCAAGTTTTTTGCCGAGCTTGTCCTTTATGTCGTTTTTAAGGTCGTCAAGGGTTTGGAATTTTTCGTTGACATCCTGGGCCAAATCATCGTCCAGATCGGGAAGTTTCTTTTCCTTGAGGGCGGTAAGGGTTATTTTGAATTTTTTTGTCTTGCCCGCCAAAACAGGATCCTCATAATCATCGGGGAAACTCTTGTCAAATTCCCTGCTTTCCCCTTTTTTCATGCCCAGGGCGTCGTCATCGAATTTGAACGCCACCATGCCGGAACCCAGGGTAAACACATAGTCCGCCCGTTCCGAGCCGGGTATCGCCTCGCCCTGTTCATTCAGTTCGCAGTACGTAACCGTCGCCACGTCATTTTTTGCCGCCCCGGCGCCGTCATCCCGGTCCAGAATCAGGGCATTACGATCCCGTATGCTTTCAAGCTCCCGGTCTATATCCTCTTTGCCTATCTCCACGTCGGGGATTTCGATTTCAGTGCCCTGCCATCGTGGAAGCTCTGCCTTGGGAAGAACATCATAGACTACGCTGAAGGTCAGATCGCTTTCCAGGTCAAATTTGGGCTCGCCCTTTAACTCGGGTTCTGTATAGGGAAGAGGCTTCAGGTCTTCGCCCAGGGTCTCGGGCGTTTCGAAAAGTTCCTTTACGCTCTTGCCGATAATGTTGCTCAGCGCCTCTTCCTTCAGGGCGTCGCCGAATTTGCGTACCAGTACATCCCTGGGAACCTTTCCCTTTCTGAAACCGGGTATAAGCACTTTCCGGGTGTAATCGGTAAGAAGCTCATCGTATTGACCGCGGACATCGTCTTTACCGACGGTAACGGTCAACTGTACCGCCGAATTCTCAAGCCGGGTAATCTCTTTGGATACAACCACAACGTTCCTCGTATGACAAATTCTTGGGGCCCAAGCCCGGATAGCAAAAGAGGCTGCCTTAAAACTTCAATTTTGAAACAGCCCCGTGTTATTTAAGCGGGAAACGGGAGTCGGACCCGCGACATCGACCTTGGCAAGGTCGCGCTCTACCACTGAGCTATTCCCGCACATACATTGCCCTCCGGTTTAAGACCCTTTCTCAGGCTGAATTTTGGATTCTGCGAGAGAAGGGACTTGAACCCTTATGCCTATGGCACCAGATCCTAAGTCTGGCGTGTCTACCAATTTCACCACTCTCGCGTAAACTGCGCCGTAGGAGCCCCGGGCAATACGGTGTTATACGGTCCTTTGGGAAAGGTCATCCCGCCCTTATACTAGCCGAAAGGGAAGATTCTTGTCAATGAC
>JAISDF010000035.1 GCA_031265025.1 Spirochaetaceae bacterium | reverse complement strand
ACCCGGGTTCCTTTTCATCTCACTGCCGGGTACCTTCCGGTTATCCTTAAGTTCAAATATAAACACCTTCCACCGTTTGTTGATAAATCTCATGTTTTCCGCCGATGAACACCACGAATCTGCCAGTATATACCGGAATGGTACCTAGTTTTGCAGATGACGACGTATCATCTCCTGCATCATCTGGTTCTTCGTCTGTGGACTTTTTCTCTTCTTCTCTCCCCTTGTGTCATCCGTGTATTCCCCGGTCTTTGCCACGACCCTGAATCCTATCGGAAGCCGGATACCCTGTCCGTCCTTCTCTGAATTATAGAAGGCAGTGAGCAGATTGATTCCCTTTACGGTCCCTCCTGTTTTGTAATCATAATTCTGACCTTTATTATTTCTAAAGATGAATTTAATAATTTAGAATAAAAAACGGACAAATGGCATATAACAGGTCGCATAGGTTTTTACAACAAGATGCTTAAAAAAACGTTTTAAGCGTATACTTTTTCATAACAATAGATATTTTTCTGTTGAATAATGTCTTGGAACGGATATAAAGGGGGAGTACTTTTACTCCTATAAAGTAAATTCTCTCCGTAAAATTTAGACATTTTCTTACGCTACTCCCCCTCGCTCCAAAGGTTTTTGCTTTGCAAAAACGCTTTTCCGCTACCCCCACTTCTTTGCTGGCTTTAGTCGGGGGGATCGCCGTGTTGCTTGGACGGGAGGACACGCTTCGCGTGCATTTTTTGGGCGCCCCTCGCTCCGTAGTCCTCACTCCGGGGCTGCGCCCCTCCGCTCCGGTCTACTCCGCTGCCCCCATTTTTTCTCCTGGGTATACATTTCAAAACCGCTCTGGCCCAAAATTTCAAAAAAATTCTGCGTGATTAAAGCAGGATACGGCGCCGGGCCTTAATAATGTTACCGGGTATATCCCGCCGCGAATGAAAGGAGTGTTTATGTCCATAAAGAGCGTATTCGTTTTGGCGCTGTGCTGCGTGCAGGCGGTTTTGCTGTCCTCCTGTTCAGGGGAAAGTTCCGCCGCTGGCGTTGACGCCCCGCGTGAGGCGCCAGAGGTTTTGGCCGTTCAGGCGCTGAATGATTCTCCGGTCAACAGGGAAGAAATTGTCTCCGCCCTGGACCTGCTTGCCGGGACAGAGCGTTCGTCGGGGTTCAGGTCAGGCATGGGTCTTGCCGAATCGAGGCTCAGGGAAGAAGCCGGGGACTATGCCGGCGCGGTCATGGCCGCCTTTAAGGAACTTTTTTACGCCTATGGGGCCGGGTCTCTTGGCGGAGAACAGGTACGCGCCGGTCTTGAGGCCGCGCTGTCCCTGGACGAAGTACATGACGCCGCCCTGGCGGCCCTGGCGTTTTTTGACGGCCGCTGGAAAGAAGCGGCGGAGGGCCTTGACGGCCTCCGCGACGGTGAGGAGCCTGATTCTTTTGTCCAGTGGATGTTTCTTGCGAGCCTTCTTGAAAGCGGCCTCCTTAAAGGCGCTCAGGAAGACGGCCCTTTGGCCGGGGGAAGCGTATTCGATGAAAGCCGCCGGGCCGTTCTTGCCCGATACAGCGCCATAAGGGCCAGGTATTCGGGTCTTGCCGCGTACTGGTACCACCTTGCCATTGTTTCAGGCGAGGGGGCCGAGCGCTGTGTGGATATCGCTCCCCTGGGACCCTATGCCGGGGAGTGCAGGAAAATTCTCGCCGAGAGTTGCGGGCTCCGGGGAGACGCGGCCTCTGCCCTGCGTACAAGGGCCGAGATAGAAAGGGCCGTGAGCGGGGCCGCGGCCCAGGGCAGCGCCGCCCTTCTCGAAGAACTGTTTCCCCTCCTTGCCCTTGAGGACAATCCCTTCACCCTCTATGCCCTGGGCGCGCTTAACGCATTAAGCGCTTCTCCCCTTTTCAGGAACTATTTAGCGGCAAGGGGCAGGGAGAGTTCCGGCCGTCTGGAAGAAAGGCTCCGCTATATTACAGGAGGCGCTTTATGAGACGCGGCGTAACGGGAGGAACAGGGCTTTTCCTGCTCTGTATTTTGTCTGCTTCCTGCGGGGCTTCCCTTCCCTCGCCTGACGATATGTCCCGTTATGCGAAAGCGCGTTCCGTCTATGCCGAAGGCCGCTTTCAGGAAGCCGCCGCCCTTCTGCTTCCGCTTAAGGCCTTCCCCCAGGCCCTGACCCTGAGGGGCAAGGCCCTGTATTTCCAGGGACAGCTTGAGGAAGCAGGAGAAGCCCTTGCGCGGGCACGAAAGCTCAGGCCGTCTTCCTTTGAGGCCGGCCTTTACCTTGCCAGGCTCAGGAGCGAACAGGGCGACCATGAAGGGGCCAGGGAGCTTGTCGAGGAACTTCTTGCCGATGACAGCGAAAACATACGGGCGCTTCGTTACGCGTCAGAGCTTGCCTTTCTCCAGGAAAGGCCAGGAGACGGCTTCGCGTTTCTTGAGAAGGCCGCCGGAGCGGGCGGGGAGTTTGCCCTGGTTTTTCTGGACAGGGCCCGTATCCGCTGGATACGGGGCGACGGAAAGGGAGCCCTTGAGGACCTTGAAAAGGCATCCCTTCTTGCCGGAGAAGAAGGACTTCTCGGCAGGGCTGTCGCGGGACTGCAAAAGACCATAAAGGAGAATGAACAATGAAAAAAGAGCGTTCCATACGTTATGCGTTTGTACTGCTGTGCTGCTGGACATTTTCTTCCTGCGCCGGTCTCCCCTTCGGCATGATCAGGTCCAGAGGATGGCCCGGATCAGGCGGCCCTGACCCGCGTCTGCCCAGGGTAAGCCTTGGGGATGTCAGGGTGGACAAGGCCGGGGATTACAGTTCCCTGGAAGATGAACTCACCCTGCTGCTTCCCCTTCTTTTATCGGAAAAGGGTTTTACCGTTGTCGCTTCCGAAGACAGACCTGACTTCATAGTCAGGGGCAGGGCCACGGAACGGGAATACCTTAAAAACTGGCATACGGTACGTTCGATTTCGGCTGAGTTATACCTCTATGGTGAAGGGAGCCTTCCGTATGCCTCGGCCAGGGCCGGCGCTTCGGGAACAAGGAGTCTTGCTTCGTCCGGGGATATGGAGGCGCTTTTTCGTTCCGCCATGAACAAACTTGTACGGGCAGTGGAACGCCTGGAACCCTGAGCGGGCAAGGCACGGAGGAACCATGCAAAGGCTGAACAAGTATACTGTTAATCCCCCGCCGCATATACTGGGCGGTGTTCTGCTTGTTGCGCTTCTGGCAGGGCTTTTTCCCCCGCCGCCGATTTTGGCCGGAGAACGGGAACCCGCGCCGCTTAGTTTTGAGGACGCCGCCCGCATGGCGGTGGAGGCCTCCCTTGAACTCCGCTCCCAATACATTCAGCGGGCGCTGAAAGAGGGCGCGTGGCGGGCCGGCCTCAGGGCCTATCTGCCCCGCCTCAGTCTCAGCGTTTCCGAAGACGACCGGCTTTCCCTGACCGGATCTGACAGCTTTCAGAAAGCCTATTCGGTAAGTCTTGACCAGTTGCTCTGGGACGGAGGGAGAACCTCGTCTTCACGGGAGGTAGAACGCGCCGGTCTTGCCGTTCTCGGTTCCGAACTGGAGTACATGGCTTCGGGGATAGCGGCCTCGGCCCTTACCGCGTACCGTCGTGTGCTTTTTCTCAGGATGCTGCTCGAAATCAGGGAGGCTTCCGCCGCCTCCCTTGACGAAGAACGGCGTATTCTTGCCGAAGAATGCCGCCTCGGCCTTGCCCTGGAATCAGACCTTGCCGAGGCCGAACTTACATCCGCCTCGGCCTTCCTTGAACAGGTTACGGCAAAACTTGATCTTGTGGAAGCGGAACTTGCCTTTGCCGGAATACTGGGACAGGAGACGCTGCCGCCTCTTGCCGAGTCCGTGGACTTACAGCGCGGGGCGGCGCTTCCCGGCCTTGAACGCTCGGTGCTGCTTGCCAGGGAGCAGAATCCTTCCCTGTTAAGCGCAAGGCTCGGCATAGCCCGGCGTCAGGCCGAGGCGCGCCTGTATGAGCGCTCGTGGTTTCCTACCATACGGGTCAATACCGGCCTCTCCCTAAGCGGAAACAAATATCCCCTTACCCGTTCATCATGGACCGTGGGACTCACGATAAATTTTTCATCTCCCTTGCTTTCCGGCACAGTCTCAGGCAGCGCCGGATGGGACCCTCCCTATGACCGCAGCATGAGACTGGGGAGTTCCGCAAGCCTCCTCGAAGACCCGGCCGGCGCCATTACCGGTAAATCATCGGGCCTTGCCCTGGCGCTGGAGATGGAACAGTACAGGAAAAATTTTACGGACATGGAAAGGACTATAAGCATGGCCCTTGAAAAATGCAGGATTCTTGACCGGCGACGCACCCTTTCCCTTGAAGCCGCTTCCCTTGCCGCAAGGCGCACCGAACTCAGCGTTCTCAGGCTTTCGCTGGGACAGACCAGGCGCATAGACCTTATGGACGACCGGCTTGAACAGGCAGAGGCCGAGATACGCGCCGTGGAAGCCGCGGTGTCCCTTCTGGAAGCGGAACGTGAACTGGAAGAACTGCTTGCCCTTAAACCCGGCGGCCTCGGGATCTTCGCGCGGCGGGAGGAGAATTCATTATGAAGTTGTCAACGAAAAACACGGCGACAGGCGTACTGCTTTGCGGTGTCTGTTTTGTCATTTTTCTTGCGATCCTTTTTTCCTGCCGTTCCGACAGGAGGGAAAGCGGCGTGAAAGCCATACGGGAACTGCGCATCGCCGTTGTTACGGAACGGGACATGAGCGACGGGATTTCCGGCTTCGGTTCACTCTCGTATGTAAAGAAAGTCGATATAGCCTCGGCCCAGGACGGCGTCCTGAGCCGCCTTTACCGGAGGGAAGGGGATATGGTGAAAGAAGGAGAACTGCTTGCCCGTATCGTCAATCCCCAGATAGACCTTGCCGCGGGCAGGGCGGAAAACGCCTATTCCCAGGCACTGGCTGCTTCGGAACTGGCCAGGGCACGTCTTGCCGAAGGGGAACTCCAGGCCGAGGCCATGATACTGTCCCTGGAAAAGTCGGCCGATGAGCTTGCGCAGGCGGAAAGAAATTTCGCGGAACAGGAACGCAAACATCTTGACCAGGAGACCCTCTTTGCCGCCGGCGGCGTAACCGGGGAAACGCTGCGGAGCAGCCGTTTTGCCCTTGAAAGCGCCGGGGAAGAACTCAGGCTTATGGAAAAGGAACTTGCCATACGCCGTATAGGATTTCGTGATGAGGATTTGCTGAACGCCGGTTTCGCCGAACCTTCCGGGCCCGAAGAAAGGATACGTTCCCTTATTACCCTTTCAACCATGACTCTCAGGGCCGAACTCAGCGCGGCCGGCGCGGCTCTTGAAGGCGCCAAAAAAGAGATGGAATCAATACGCCTTGCCCAGGAGGAACTCAGCGTCATAAGTCCGTCAGGGGGCGTACTCGGCGCCCGCTATTTTGAAGAAGGAGAACGGATCAAGAGTGAGGACAAGCTCTTTACCCTTATGGATTCCCTTTCCCTTTTCGCCGTGTTTCCGGTCCGGGAATCCGAAGCCACAAAACTTAAAACCGGCATGGACGCCCTGGTATTCGTTGACGGAACCGGAGGCAGTTACCGGGGAACACTTGACCTGGTAGCGCCGGCCGCCGACAGCCAGACCTTCACCTTTCAGGTACGGGTCCTGATTTCAGAGGAAGAACAGAAAAGGACGGCCGGGGAGGTTTCGGGCGAACTCAAACCCGGCATGTTCGCCAGGGTTTCCATAGACATCGGCCCTTCGAGAAAAGTGATGGTTCTGCCCGAAACAGCCCTTGTCTATTCAGAAGACGATGAGGGCATGGTCTTTGTCGTAAGGGGCAGCCAGATCTCCCGGCGTACCGTAACGCTCGGTTTATCATTTGGCGGAGAGCGGGAAATACTTTCGGGCCTCGCGCCGGGAGACGCGGTGGTAGAGCGGCCTGATTCATCCCTTGAGGACGGTGAATATGTACAGCCAATATATTGAAAGAAATTCTTTCCCCTTTACGGGACAGGCGGCCGGCGGAGTGAAATTCTTCGCGGTCCTGGCCGCGTTTCTTGCCGCCTCCTGCGGCTTTGCCGACCTGCGGTCCGTCCCCTATACGACGGTTCCGGAAAGGGCCTACGGAATGCTTTACGGGTCCTATGCCCCGGTGATTGTACGTTTCGGTACGGGGATGATACGGGATGAGGCGGAAAAACTCATTTCGGTAAGTTTCCGCGGCGGGCCGGTATCAGGGAACTTAAGCTGGGACGGCAACACCATGTTCTTCACGCCCGGCGTTCCCTGGTCTGCCGGCCTTCAATATACCCTGAGCCTTAACGGGAACGCCTTTGCCAAAGACGGAAGGGAACTCAGGGTTTCTTCCCATATTCCCTTTTATGTTGAAAAAGCGGGGGCGCTTCCGTTTCTCAAATCCTTTAGCCCCGGAGACGGAGCTTCCGTAGGTGTAAGTCCCGATGAAGGGGCGCTCCTGGTTCTGGAATTTTCAGAATCCATGGACAGACGGAGCGTCGAGTATGTATTTGAATGGGATTGTCCGGGCGATAAAGATTTTCTCTGGCGTGATGATGACCACAGTTTCGAACTGCGTCCCAAAGAAAAACTCAGCCCCTGGACAATGTAT
>JAISDF010000249.1 GCA_031265025.1 Spirochaetaceae bacterium | reverse complement strand
GTTGACCTGCTTATGCCCAGGGCCGCCGCTGTCCTGGTCATGGAACGGTCATGCTCATCCAGTACCCGGCGTATGTGGTTCCTTTCCATATCCTCAAGGGCCTGATGCGAACCGGCTGTTACGGTTCCGCTATGCTCAGGGCCCTCCCTGAGCCCGCTCTGCAAATCCTGAAGCCGTATCATGTTTCCCTCTGAAATGATTACCGCCCGCTCTATAATGCCCCGGAGTTCCCGCACATTCCCCTCATAGGGAAACGAGGCAAGATGGGCCGCGGCCTTGGGAGAAAAGCCGTCAATGGTCTTGTTGTACTTGCCGCAAAAATAGGCGAGAAAGTGTTCCGCGAGAATTTCTATGTCTTCCCGCCGTTCCGAAAGGGGCGGAATATACAGGGAAAGGGTGTTGATTCTGAAAAGCAGGTCCTTGCGGAACAGGCCCTTGTGAACCATGTCCACAAGGTTCTTGTTGGTCGCCGCGATGAGCCTGACGTCCACAGGGACAATTTTTGTATCGCCCAGGCGCATCACTTCTTTTTCCTGGACTACCCTGAGAAGCTGGGCCTGCACGTCCAGGGGCAGTTCACTGATTTCGTCAAGGAAGAGGGTCCCCCGGTGGGCAAGCTCAAAGTAACCGGCCTTGCCGCCTTTGCGGCTTCCGGTAAAGGCCCCTTCCACATATCCGAACAGTTCGCTTTCTATAAGGGACTTGGGAAGGGCCGCGCAGTTTACCGCCACAAAGGGACCTTTCCGGCGTATGCCGTTGTTGTGAATCCCCTGGGCAAAGAGTTCCTTCCCCACCCCGCTTTCCCCTTAAATCAGCAGCGAAGCGTTATACTGGCTGAACTTTTTGGCTATGGAAATACAGTGGGCTATTTCGCCGCTTTTGTATACGATAGATTCAAAGGTACTCCGGGCCACAAAGCCCTTGTCGGAAAGGGCCACGCGGAGTTTTTGTTCATAGGCCTGGAGTTCCTGCACATCCCTGATGATCAGCACCGAACCAAAAAAATCGTTTTCCATTGAAACCGGGATGGTGGAAACCGAAAGGAGCCGTGAGCCGTGCCTGAAAGTACGGTCAACAATCGGTTCTCCGGCTTTGAGGTCCTGTATAAAAGGAAGGCCGGCAAGCATCTCAATTGAGGCGCCCTGGATTTGTTCCTGCTTTACCCCGAGGAGATTGTCGGCGATGGCGTTAAAAAGTATGACTCTGCCGGAACCGTCAACCGCTATTATGCCGTCATGGACAAAATCAATGACAGCCCTGAGCCTCCTTGAAAATTCCCGTTCCTGCTTGAGGCTTGAACTTATCCTGAGGGCCTCGTCAATGGCCGCCTGTATGGCGGAGCTGCCGCTTTCCTGGAGATAGCAGGTATAGCCCAGAAGATCGCATACGCTCTTTACCACCGCGTCGCCAAGGAAGGTCGTATAGCCCAGCGCGGCGCAGGACGCTATAACGTTTTTTACATCATCGCCCTCGGCGAGGTTCACTATGGTGAATTCGGTTTTTATCAGCTTTTTTAAGAATTTCTCATCGTACTTGTTGATGATATTTGAATAGGCCACTATGGCAAGGGGGCCGCCCCTTTCCATGGCCAGCGAAAGGGATTCAATGAGGTCGAAAGGACTGGAGCGTATCTCTACAACCGGTATGCCTATATTGGCCTGCTTGATAAGCCTGTAGGTTCCTCCCCGGGAAATGATAACCCTGGCGCGGGACTCGACGCCGTTTATCGCCAGGGCAAGACCCTCGGCCAGGTCCCCCCTGACCACGTCCACGGCCAGGTACTTCGGGTCCCTGATGATGCGCATGGCCGAGGCGTACATTTGTTCATAGGGGGCGACAAGAAGGATTTCCTTTTTCATGCGTCAAGTATGGCGTACCTTGGATTGAATGTTCAATGGCGCGTTAAGCCTGATAGGGTATCCCGTACGGCCCGTCGGAAAGCCAGGCAATGCGGGGCGCGGCGCGGCCGGCATCGGGACAGGAGGCTGTTGCCGCGTTTATGGCGGAAGCGACAAAGCCGGGGACATCCTCAAGGCCCGGCCGCGCCCGCCTGTCTTCGGGAAGCAGAAGGCCGCCGTTGACGCCGGGGAGTTCTTCCCAATGGCGTTCATCAAGCTGGGGGGAAAAATAATAAAAATGATCCTGGGGAATACGTTCAAACAATTTTGCCCACATCTGAACCTGCCACTGATCGGGAAGGAAAACCCAGTCGGGCGATTTAATGAGCCTTACAAAGGCTTCGCTGCCAATCTGGCGCAGCAACCTGAGACAGGTGCGGTATTGCGGGGACCCCAGGCGGTTAACCGCGTCGGTATTGTTTCCGGCCACAATCAGATACCCGTCTTTTTTGAGCAGCCCCAGGGAGGCGACAGCAACCTTGGCTATCTGATAATGGTTTACCCCCACAAAGCCGCCGTGGGACACAACAATGTCATAGTACCCTTTGGCCGGAATACCAACGTAACTTTTAACCTTTTCCGCGGCGGCCTTATGGGCTTCTTCAAGGCCGCCCGCAAACACGCCGCATATACGGAACGAATGGTCCAGCGTTACATTGACAATAAAATCAACGCCTGCCATGCGGGCCGTTTCCAGAGCCTCCTCATGACAGGGATTTCCTTCAAGGTTAAGGTCCCTGCTTTCAGGATGCCCCATGATTGCAGCGCCGTGGAATATAAACGTACTCTTCTCTCCGATGATGCCGGGGCACACGGATTTACGGCCCCCTGAAAAACCCGCCATAAAGTGGCTTTCCACAAGGCCTGTCGCTATTTTCAGGTCCGCGTCAAGATAGAGGCTGTTTATGTATACTTCGCTGCCCCCCGGCGTGGTTCCGAGAAAGCGCAGGGCCTTCTCGTCGCGGCAGTTATGGTTCAATACCCTGACGCCGAGCTTCCATATTTCGGCATCCAGCATCACCTTAAGTTCGTCCTCGGCCATAGGCCGGTGCGTTCCGTTAGCCGCTATGACCGCTATATCATCGGCGGCAAATCCTTCTTTTAGAAGGGTTTTAACAATGGGCAGCAGTATGCCTGATTCCCCGGAATAGGGAACAGGCCTGGTATTGTCTGAAACAAGAATCACCGCCAGGGGCCTTTCTCCCTTTGGACGGGCGAGGGCCTTCCGGGCCAGGACGCCAAGGGGAGGGGAAGCGATGGGGCTTTCCAGGGCGGCCCTGATCGCGGCTCCGGGGTCGCTCAAAGGTTCAGGCGCCGTCATGCCTAAAACATCCGTATTGTCCGGAAGGGAGAGTTCTATATTCCCGCCTCCCAATGGAAAGGGAACTTGTATCATGCCAGTAGTTTTATCAGGGAAAAGTCTCCCTGTACAGCGGCATTGAGTATGGGCGCCATATATTCATCCACCAGAGAAGCGGTCAGCGCGACAGGCATGTTTTTCAGCTTCATCTCAAGCTGGGGGTCCTTGGCCGCTTCCAGGGCCTTGGCTATATAGCTCTTGTTGAATTTGGGAAGCTCGCTGAGTCTGGTAGGCGCCCCTATGGCCTTGCCGAAGGCGACCATGCCCTGGGCCACGGCGACGCCGAGTTCCCTGCCGGAGAGGCTGTCAAGGCCGGCTGAAATATACCCGTATTTCTTAAAGACGCCGCCTATCAGCCGCAACTGTTTTTCGATTACCGGGGAAAAGAACACCGCGTAATAGGGATTCATGATGCCGCAGGCGGTCCCGTGTCCGGCAAGGTCCACCAGGGAAAAGCTGGTAAGGTGGGC
>JAISDF010000193.1 GCA_031265025.1 Spirochaetaceae bacterium | reverse complement strand
CCCCCCCCGCCCCCCCGCCCCCCCCCCCCCCCCCCCCCCGCCGCCCCAATGCTTAATTCCTTGCCGAATAAAGAATTATAACGCGCCGTCTGTGAAACGGTGTTCTGCCTGGTTTTCACAAAAATAATAATTTCTCTTAATTAGAGAAAAGTCAAGAAAAGAAGCGGGGATTACTGATTTTGAGGCGGTATTGTAAATGAAAATTCGGTATGGTCGCCGGTGTGCAGCAGTACGAAGTTACCGAGCGTGATGATATCCATGCCGATAATCATACCGATGTCGCTGCTGAAATTACAGACGGCAACTTCAATATTTTGTTTTAGAAGGTCGTTTGGAAGCTCTATAGTCAGTATAACAACAGGTACTTTTTGAGTTCCTGTTACACCGCGGACAAGTCTCGATCCGGTTGGGATAAGCCCAAGCTCCTGCTGTACTTTTGGCATGATTACCGAGAAAGTCGCGCCGGTGTCCCAAAGGGCGTTTGTTACGGTATCTTTTGGAACAGACGCTGAAACGCCGTAAAGATAAACCGGCGTGATGATACGCCGTTGCAGTTTGGCGTAGGTATAGGTAAGCGGGATTTTCTTAGCCATTAACAAAATCTACAAAGGGGGAAATATAAGGGATTTCGTCCTCAATGTCCTCCGGTATGGCTTGCAGCATGAATGAGCCGAGCGGGCGGGTTTTTATTGTTTCATGGTACGCTGTTCCGGCATCATCGTAGGCCCCGACAATTTCCTCACCAACGATGACAATGTGCTTTCCGTGGTATTTTGCCCGAAGTTCAGGTTTGTTTGCCCAATAAAACGCTTCTTCTTTCTCGTACATGGCCTGTGTACCTCATCCTGTTGAGTATATGTCAGGGTTTTCGCCCTGTCAATCCGGCGCATTGACTCCCCTGCCCCTGTATGGTATCGTGAAGAACTTCACGTGAAGAACTTCAATATACATACAGAGGGGCGGTGGCTATGGCTGGCAAGGGCAAGAAAACGCATATTCAGGAAGATGAACCGGTACTGGCGGAATTCCGGCGGCGGTTTAAGGAAAGGCCGTTTGTTTTTATCGGGACTGTTGCCATTCTGGTGCTGGTGGTTGTGGCTTTTGTGTTTCTTCCGGCGGTTGTGCCCGGTCGGGGCGGCGGGAGCGAATTGGTTTTCGGGTCCTACGATGGTATACCGGTACGGTACGCCGCGAACAATTACTTTTTCCAGCAGGTGCAGTATTCCATGGAGTATTACAGGCGGATGACCGGCAGCGAGATAAGCAGCGGCATTGAGTTGTCCCAGGTATGGCGCAACGCGTTTGAGGAAACGGTGCTAAACACCGCCATACTCAAGTTTGCCGGGGATTCGGGCTATACGCCTCCCAAGGAGCTTGTGGACAGGCAGATTGCATCTCTTCCCGACTTCCAGGAAAACGGCGCGTTTTCCTTTGCCCGTTACCGCATGCTCAGCGGCAGCGACCGCATGAATCTCTGGGACAGGACCCGCGACAGTATGATGGCCGGGCATTACGCGGTGGATCTTATGTGGCTTGCCGTTCCCCAGGGGGAAACGGATTTTCTTAAATCCATGGCTGAACCCGCGCGGACATTCAAAATGGTTTCTTTCTCCCTCTACGATTATCCTGATTCGGAAGTCAGCGCCTTTGTCGCGGAAAATCCCGGTCTCTTCCGGGTTATCCAGCTTTCCCGCATTACGGTGAACTCAAGTGAACGGGAGGCTCTCCAGATACTTTCTTCTATAAATGATGGAACCATGAGCTTTGAGGACGCGGTAAGCGCCCATTCCCAGGACGGTCTTGCGGGGCAGGGAGGAAACATGGGCCAGCGCATGGCCTACGAGTTCCTGGGCGAAATCCCCGATGCGGACGCGCGGGAGCAGGTCTTCTCCCTTGCCAGGGGCGCTTACAGCGAGGTGGTTTCCGTGCCTTCGGGCTGGGTCATATACCGCTGCGATGAGGAAGCGCGTCCCGTAGATGTTTCCGACGCTTCCCTGAATTCAAAAATAAAGAATTACCTTATGCAGTCACAGCGCGGCCGGATAGAAGACTGGTACCGGGGTCAGGCGGAGAGTTTTGCCGAACTGGTAAGAGCGGACGGTTTTGAAAGCGCCGCGCAGAGCAGGGGGTTAAGCGCCAGTACCTTTGGGCCCCTGCCCCTGAATTACGGTCAGTACGGCCAGTACGGGGGGCAGAACAATATCTTCGGGGCGGCGGCCCTGCTTCCTTCGTCTGCCAGTAATGAGCTTGTTTACGCGGAGGCCAATGAGCTGTTCTGGACCGAGGCTTTTTCAACCCCGGTGAATACGCCTTCAGGACCTATAGTCCTGGGTTTCAATGTCATCGTTCTGTATCCCGAATCTGAAACCCCGGCCGAAGAAAGCGTCCTTGAAAGCATAACCTATATGTATGAAGATCAGAGCCGGAATTTTATCCAGCAGGATTTGCGGATGCAGATACTTTCCAGTCCCCGGTTCAGGGATCAGTTCGACGCAACATTCAGGCGGCAGATCTGGCCGGGCCAATAACGCGGGATGCGTAATGCGGGAGGAATTACCCCGGCGGATAAAAGCCCGGCGGGGTTTTTCAGTAGTATACCGGGGTAAAACCCTTCTTTCGGTTCTTGACCCCATTGCCCAGGCGGAGCGTATCGCCGCAAAGGCCCACAAGACCGGCCGCACCCTGTATGTCTGCCCTTCCCCGCTTCTGGGCTACGGGCTCCTTTCAATATTAAAAACCATGAGCGATGATTCGGCGCTATTGTGCGTCGAGACCGATGAAAACCTTATGGCCTTTTCACGCGCCGGGATGGACGGGGAGCTTCTTGCCCATCCCGCCTTGCGGCTTGTCCATGTCAGGGACCCCGTGTCGCTCTGCTCCTATGTACGTTCCCAGTGGGGCGACCGCGCTTTCCGCAGGGTGGAATTGCTCCGTCTGGGCGGCGGCTGGCAGCTTGATCCCGAAACCTATGACGAGCTTGTCCGGGCGCTGAAAAGAAACATCGCCGTTGACTGGGGCAATGCCGCAACACTCATACGCCTGGGGAGGCGTTACGCGCGAAACGCGGCGCGCAATCTCGCCCTGCTTCCCGAAAGCGGAACAATAGACGATCTTGATTTTGGGCCGCTTCCCGTGCTGGTCCTCGGCGCGGGGCCTTCCCTTGACCGTATTCTGGAAGAACTTAAAAGTCTCCTCGTTCCAAAGCGGCGTTTCAAAATTATCTGTGTTGACACGGCCCTCTCCGTACTTAACTCGTTTTCTGTTGTTCCCGATCTGGTTGTGGCCCTTGAAGCCCAGCACTGGAACATCGCTGACTTTATCGGAAGCAGGGGCAGGGATATTCCCCTTGCCCTGGACCTTTCCGCCCTTCCCGGTTCAGGCGGCCTTTTGGGGCGGCGCTTTTTTTTCAGTACGCCCTGGGCGCCCCTTGCCTTCTTTGACCGTCTGCGGGAATATTCCCTGCTTCCGCCCCGGCTCCCCCCCCAGGGCTCGGTGGGCTTAAGCGCCGCCGCGCTGGCGCTTGCCCTTTCGTCAGGGCCGGTACTCACCGGGGCGCTTGATTTTTCTTTCAGCATAGACGGCTTCCACGCGAAGGCGGCGCCGGCGGGTCT
>JAISDF010000177.1 GCA_031265025.1 Spirochaetaceae bacterium | reverse complement strand
GTCGTCAGGGCCGCCGCGTCGTTCCGGGAAGACGGTTCAGGCTACATGAATATCTTCGACGAACAGGGCACGCTTACGGAAGAGCGGGAATACAGCCCCGGCAACATAACCCTCATCGTGAGGTATACCTACGGATCGGGCAGGCTTCAGAAGGCCGAAAGTTCCAGGATCAGGCCGGACAGGGATGAGGCCCGGGATACTGCCCAGGAGGACGCCGCTCAAGAAGACGCGCCCCAGGCAATCGAAGCCCAGGAAGACGCGGTTCAGGGAGACACGCTCCAGGAAAACGAGCTGTGGGAAGATGCGGCCCAGGAATTTGCCGCCCAGGAAAACGAGCCGGATGCCGTGTCCGCCGGGGCGGAAACCGCGCCTGAATCAACACAGGAGGAGCTTTCCGGGGAATGGACCGGACCCTATATCGAAGAAGTCCTGTGGACCGATGTGTACCGGTACAGCCGAAGTTCGGCTCTCCGCTCCATTGAACGGCGTTATCCAGAGGGCATGGACGGTGAGGAGCGGCGGAACGAAACCGCCTTTTTTCCGGGGCTTCCGGGGCAGCGCGCGGCTTCCCGCCTCGTGAGCCCCTATTCGGCTTTCAGCTCCGAATTTTTAATGGATATTTTGTCCATCGGCGCGGCTGTGGAGTTTACCACCGACGAACGGGGCCGTATACTTACCGAGACGCGGCGCGACGAGGAAGGAGAGGTCCTGGGAACCCTGACCAATGTCTGGACCGGCGACCGGCTCAGTTCGGTAAGCTGGGAAACCGTACATGAGATCCGGCGCATAGAGTTTGAATATGACCCGGACGGAAACAGGACCGGCGAAAGAAATTACCGTGACGGCGTACTGGAGCGTTCCGTTTCCAGCGAGGGAAACAGGGATGTGGAGGAACTGTACCTCAACGGCCTCCCGGTACTCAGGGCTGTCTGGGAAGACGGCAGAAAAGTTTCCGAAGAAACCTTAAAGCCGGAGACAGGCCGGAATTGATTCAAATTTATGAGCAGCGAGGCAAAAGGTGAAATTTGAACCCTGGATAGGCTACGCCTCATCACGGTACATATCTTCCCGGAGAAGGGACAAGTCTTCGCCCTCTTCGGTGCTTGCCGTTCTGGGTATATGTACCGGCGTGCTGGCCCTCATCGTTATCATCGCGGTAATGAACGGCTTCCAGCTCGGCTTTATCGAAAGCATACTCGAAATATCTTCGTTTCATGTCAGGGTTGAAATACCCGGCCAGGAGGCCCTGGCAAGCCTCCGGGAGATTCCGGGCGTGCGCTCGGTCCTGCCCTTCAGGGAAATCCAGGCCCTGCTCAGGGGCAGGCGGAGCGGGCCCCAGGTTGCCATGGTACGGGCGCTGCCTGAAACTACCGCCGCCCTTGACGCCGGCATGATGGAAAAACTTGTCTTTGAGTCGGGCTCCTTTGATTTGGCCGGGGAACACGCCATACTCCTCGGCGCCGAACTTGCCCGGCGGCTTGCCGTTACGACCGGCGACGAGGTCAGCGTCATTTCGGTATCGGGGCTCATCCCCGGCGAGATGGAAACCGAGAACATTCCCTTCACGGTACGGGGGATATTCCGTTCGGGCTTTTACGAATACGATTTGGGCTGGGCGATTATCAATATTGAAGAAACCCAGGCACTCCAGAGCGCCCCTGAGCCCCTTTACGGGGGAATCAAACTCCACAACCGCTGGCAGGACGAGAGGGCCCTGAAAGCGGTGAACAGTCTCGGCGCCTATAGGCCTGTTTCCTGGCGGGAATACAACCGTGCCTTTTTCGGCGCTCTCAGGATGGAAAAACTGTTGATGTTTGTTCTTGTGGGGCTGATTTTTATCGTGGTCGGCCTCAATATCTACCAGTCCCAGCGGCGCTTTGTCCTCGAAAGGCGGGAAGAAATAGGCCTCCTCAGGGCCGTAGGCGCCGGTGAGCGGGCCGTGCGCCTTGTCTTTACCTATGACGGCTTTATCATAGGCTTTCTGGGCGCGGGCCTCGGCCTTGCCCTCGGCCTTCCCATAGCCTTCAACATAGGCCCCTTTTTCGGCATAGTGGAAACAATAGTAAACGGCGCGGTACACGGCCTCAACACCCTGGTATCCGCCCTTACCGGAAGCGCCGGTCCGTCAGGCGGGGACTTCGCTATTTTTTCCCCGGCGGTATTCTACATCAAGGAAGTCCCCAGCAGAATCATACCCCATGAGGTACTGCTGATATACCTTTTCGGCCTGCTTTCGGCCACCGGAGCCGCGTGGCTCGCCTCGGGAAAGATTTCCCGCATCAATCCCGCGGAGGTACTGCGTTATGAGTAATGCCAGCGGCAGTCAGGAACAGGAAATTCAAAAAAACCTGATAGAAGTAAAAGACGCGGTAAAGACCTACGCGTCGCCTTCGGAAACCCTCAAGATACTTACGGGGGTAAGTTTTTCCCTTGAACGGGGCAGTTCCCTGGCCATAACCGGTGAGTCGGGCAGCGGCAAGAGTACCCTGCTCAACATACTGGGCGGCCTTGACCGCTTTGACTCAGGCTCGGTAACGGTGTATTCGCCGAAAACAGGAAGTGTTGAACTGGGGCGTCTTTCGGAACACGGCCTTACCGGATACCGGAGGAACCAGATAGGGTTCATCTTTCAGTTTCACTATCTTCTCAGGGATTTTACCGCCCTGGAAAACGTCATGCTTCCCGCCTACATAGCCGGTATGCCGAAAAAGGCCGCCCTGGAACGGGCCGAAACCCTGCTCGGCGATGTCAGGCTCGGCGAAAGAAGCCGCCATTACCCTTCCCAGCTTTCGGGCGGTGAGCGCCAGAGGGTTGCTGTGGCCCGGTCCCTGGTGAATGACCCGGACCTGGTGCTGGCCGATGAACCGACCGGCAATCTTGATCCGGGAAACAGCGGCATGGTGGCCGAACTGCTCTACGCCCTCACCGAAAAATGGGGCAAGACCCTTATTGTGGTAACCCACGACCAGGCCCTGGCCGCCAGGGCGGAACAACATTATGTACTCCGGTCGGGCATACTTTCCGACCCCCTGGCCCCTGCCGGGGAACCTGACGGGGCCGCGTTTTGAAACGCCGTTTGTTCAGGGGCAGCCCCGGCATTTTTATAGCCCTCCGCTACCTTCTCGGCCGCGCCCATGAAGGCGGCCGTTACCTTCAGGGGGCCGCCATAGGCATAGCGGTAAGCCTCATTCCCATAGTAGTTACCCTGATAGTCGCCGACGGCATGATACGGGGCATTACCGACCGTTACCTTGAAATGGGAACCGGCCACCTTGAGGTCTACGATTACGCGAATCCCGATTCCCTGGAAGCGCCGGCCGAAACCATCGCCGGAATGGAAGGCATAAGGGGCGTATGGCCCGAGCGCCACGGCCTCGGGGTGCTGGTAAGCGAAAAGGGCAAGGTAGGGGCCAATATACGGGCGGTGGAACCGTCATTCTGGACCTCGGGAGGGGCGGAGCGTTTTCTCGTAACCCTCGAAGGCAGCCCCGCGCTGGAAAACGACCGCGAAGTGCTGCTCGGCGAGGCCCTGGCCGGGAGCATAGGCGCCAAAGTGAACGATACGGTGCGTATCATGACGGTACGAACCGGCAATGACGGCCGCGTCATACCCCGGCTTACCCCCTTCACCGTCAAAGGCATAGTGTCGTCAGGCTACCGGGAACTTGACGCCCTGTGGTGCATCATGAGTTATACCATGGGAAAGCGCCTGCTCTCCGATGAATTTTCATATTCGTACCTTATGGTAAAAATTGACGACCCCTATACAAAGGCCGACGAATGGTCAAGTCTTCTCTCCCGGACCCTCGGTTCAGGTTTCGGCGTCTATACCTGGAAGGAACTCCAGCGTTCCCAGTACAGCTCCTATGAGTCAACCAGGCAGCTTCTTGTCCTCATCATGGCCCTCATCGTGATCATCGCCGCGGTCAATGTCTCCTCAGCCACGGCCATGCTTGCCATAGAAAGGCGGCGGGACATGGCGGTGCTCAAGGCCTTTGGCGCGAGCCCCGGCGGGGCGGCCCGCATCTTCCTCTGGGGCAGCCTCCTTACCGGCATTACCGGCGCCGTTGGCGGCATAAGCCTGGGCCTTGTCATAGGCTCGTCGATAAACCGCATCATACAGGGCCTTGAGCGCGTACTCAGCTTTTTTTCGCGCCTCGCGGGCGGCGGCGGCGTCAAGATACTGGACCCCGGATATTATCTTGAAGAAATTCCCATAGTCATAGACTGGAACGCCATAGCCGCCATAGGCGTCTTCGCCGTGCTCTGTTCGGTCATCGCCTCCTGGCTCCCCTCCCGCCGCGCCGGCAGGGTACCCCCGGTGGAACTGCTGCGGAAGTATTAGTAGTCCCCTATAGGACATTTTTATTGAACGCGCCATAGAACCTTTTCACTTAATTTTAACACTTGACAATATAAGTTAGATACTCCAAACTTTTTATGCCATATATACTGACTTGTCATTAAAAAGAACGCGCCAGGGAGGTGCCGATATGCGTGGAGGCGGAGGCCGC
>JAISDF010000087.1 GCA_031265025.1 Spirochaetaceae bacterium | reverse complement strand
TTGGGTACAGGCGCTCTCTAAGAAGCAGCCCACGCCCTGAGCAGCATGTACACGGCGGTTCCGCCGGCTATGCTGAGGAACGCGTTCCGTTTCCACAACTGCGCCAGGGCGGTAAAGAGGGACGCGGAGAGGACGGGCAGGGCCTGTTCCGGGTTTTCTTTCACGGGGCCGGAGACGGCGTTAAATGCCAGTACGGTCATGGCCACCGGGGGAACTACCCGTTCAACAAACGAAAGAAACGCAAAGGTTCTTTTTTTGGTTCCGCCTTTTTCACCGGCGCTCCTGCCGAACAGGATAAAGGGCAGGATTCTACAAAGAAGTATCACGAGGCCCATGGCGACACTGTAATAGACTGCCTGGCCTGTACTCAGCATTGGTTTCCCTTGTTTCGCGGCATACCGTTCTCCCCCGCGTCCTCGACATCGCCTTCCCCCCGGGCAGGGAGGAAGAACTGCGCGAGTCCAAGAGAGAGGGCAAGGGACCCCAGGAGGCTTATGCGGGAAGGGAGAAAGAAGGTCCCCAGTACGGCGATAATGGCGGTGAGGATAAAGGGCTTGATTTTTTTTACCGTGAGGTACTGTTCAATCATGAGTACGATGAAGAGGGCGGTGAGGGCAAATTCAACGCCGCCCATATCAAAGGGAATGAGGGCGCCCGCTATGCTCCCGATGAGGGAGCCGAATACCCAGTAGGCCTGGTTGAGAAGCGCGAGGGGAAGAAGGATGCCGGGTTTTTCATCTTTGAGGCCTGAGTAGAGGGCGAAGGTTTCGTCGGTAAGGGCGTACATGAGATAGAACCGGCTCAGGCCCAGTCCCCTGAAACGCTTTATCATGGAAAGGCCGTAGGCAAGATGCCGGGCGTTGAGGACGAGCTGGAAGAGGCATGCTTCGGGAAGGCTTGCCCCTCCGGCGAAAAGCGCCACCGCAAAGTACTGGCCCGCCCCCGCGTACATGACAATGCCCATAAGGGCGCTGAGCCACCAGGGATAGCCCGCGCCGGAGAGGAGGAGGCCGAAACCAAAGCCTATGGAGATATAGCCCAGGAACACCGGGAATGAATACGAAAGGGCCCTGAAAAAGATCCCCCTTTTTTCCGAAACCCTAGGCACCGGAGTCCCCGCGCGCGGCTTCGGGCGGCGTTTTGTCAAGGCCTTCAAGAAAGGCCGCGATACGGCGCGCCGCCCTGCCCCTGTGGCTCAGGGCGTTTTTCTCGTCATCGGGAAGCTCCGCCACCGTGCGGTGTTTTTCGTCCAGGTACAGCAGGGGATCG
This sequence comes from Spirochaetaceae bacterium, assembly GCA_031265025.1. Classification (GTDB taxonomy): domain Bacteria; phylum Spirochaetota; class Spirochaetia; order Treponematales; family Breznakiellaceae; genus JAIRTD01. Next base: position 7,652 of record JAISDF010000087.1, on the reverse strand, counting down.
TAGCCAAAGCCGCCTTCGCCCCTTGCCCTGCTGACTATGGTTCCTTCCAGGGTTTCCTGAACAAGAAAAAAACGGTTTTCATCAAGCAGGAGAACCATGGCGCAGACAAAGCGGGCGTTCCGGTTCTTTTCTCCGCCCAGTTCGTTAAGGAGCAGGGCGTTTCTCGCGGGGCTGTCAAGTTTTTTCCCGGTTTCGCTCCCGTAACGGGCCGAATAGATGCCCGGTCTTCCGCCGAGGGCGTCCACGCAGAGCCCCGAATCATCGGCTATGACAGGTTCTTTAACCAGGGCGTACAGGGCCCTGGCCTTGATAAGGGCGTTTTCATAAAAGGCCGCCCCTGTCTCCTCAGGGTCAAATTCCATAGCTCTGTCGGCGGGGGTCATTATGGTATGCCCTTTTAGCACGGCCGCGAGTTCTTTCCGTTTATGTTCATTCGCCGTGGCAAACCAGAGAATCATGGGGCCATACTAGCAAAAAATTCAAAAGAAAGACAGCCTTGCCGTCACCCCGGCCTTTGCAGAACGGGAAAAATGCTTTACTTTTAGAAAATGAACACGGCCTCTCCTTTCTTTGCCGACATCACCAGCTCCCGTTTTAACAGCGACGCGGTTCTTGACCTTTCCACGGGGGGCAAGGTCCTTATCATAAGCGATTTTCACATGGGAGACGGGGGCAGGGCCGATGATCTGTCGCGTAACGGTCCCCTGGTATGCGACCTGCTTGAGAAGTATTACTACCCAGGGGGCTGGTATCTCATACTGAACGGCGATATTGAGGAACTCCAGCGTTATTCGCTCGAAAAAATCAGGGCCCGCTGGCGTTCTCTCTACGAAATTTTCGACCTCTTTGCCTCCGGGGGAAGGCTCTACAAAACCCTGGGAAATCATGATGAGACCCTTGTTTTTGAAAAAGACTATCCCTATGCCCTGTACAACGCGGTGCGCGTAGAAACCGGCGTTGTTCCTGTCTTTGTTTATCACGGACATCAGTCCTCAAAGGTCTACTCAGGCTATAACCACGTTATACGCCTCCTGCTTCGCTATATTGTCAAACCCTTCGGCATCAAAAATATTTCCTCCGCCAGGGACCCCCACAGGCGTTTTCATGTTGAACGGGAGGCCTATACCTTTTCCCTTGCCCATAACTGCGTCTCGGTCATAGGCCATACCCACAGGCCCCTCTTTGAGTCCCTGGGACGTTTTGACTATATCAAATTTGAAATCGAACGGCTCTGCAGGGCTTATCCGGGCCTGAGCGGCGAACAGCGGCGCCGTGTCGCCGACGAGATCAAGACGCTCCGTTTTGAGATGGCCAAACTCAAGCGTTCCGAAAGGCGGGACGTACTGCGCCAGAGCCTTTACGGCGACGACATGGCCGTCCCCTGCCTGTTTAACTCCGGCTCGGCTATCGGCAGGAAAGGCATCAGCGCCATTGAACTCGACGGCGAGAGCATTGCCCTGGTCTACTGGTTTACCGAAGGCGAAGGGAAAAATTTTGTAAGCCGGGGAGGGTACCGTGTGGACAAAGTAAGCGGCCGCATGAGGGCGGTACTCAACAGCGATACCCTGGAATTCATCAAGGCAAAAATTGAACTTTTGGGCCGTTGGCCGGCTCAAGTTTCCGCGTCATGAGCATAAACCCTCATTTTTCGCCGCGTATTCCCCGAAAAGATATAAAGCGGCTGCAGCCGGGGCTTTCCCAAAACGTCAGGTTTTGGGAATGGCTGAGCCTTGACGTATTTCAGAAGAAAAGACCATTATAGATGGAAGGAGTATTGCGGATGGCCGAACCCCGTATTTTAGGCAGGGTCATAGTTTTATTGCTGCTTATCATCGTCCTTGCCGGTGGCGGGCTTTTCTGGTTTGACTATCTTAATGTTGTTGACGCCAAGGCCGTGCTTGCCCCGGTGTACCGTCTCTTTGGCCTCGCCCCCCGTACCCAGATCGAACTTGAAGGCGACGAATTCCTCTCCCTTGACGCCGAAAGGCTTGCCGTGCGCCTTGAGGCCCAGGAACTGCGCTCCCTGGAACTGGACCAGCGGGAACAGGACCTCGACCGGCAGCGGGAAGAAATCGAACAAATGGCCCAGGAACTGGAGCAGCGGCAAAAAACGCTCGATGACATGGACCAATCGCTTAACGCCAGGCAGAATGATGCCGATGCTAGAGTAAGCAACGTTGAACAGAATGCCCGTGATCTTACGGGTATGCCACCGGAGCGAGCGGTGGACATAATCGCGGCAATGAGCGATCAGGACGCTATAGACGTGCTCCGGATGACCGAGGAGATAGCGGGACGGGAAGGGACAAGTTCCATTGTACCCTACTGGCTTTCGCTTTTACCTTCGGAACGGGCGGCGGAACTCATGCGTAAGATGGCCGGCAGACCCCGATCACTTAACTGACAGCGACCGCCCGTAACCGGAATCATGGCGTCTTCTTCATTATTGAAGAAGAACAAATGAGGAGGTTGGGCGGTGATTGAATTATCAGCCCAGGTATCAGCACAGCTCGAGGAGCCTTCCCGGACGCATAGTCCGCTTTTGGAAGCGCTTACCGGGAATGGACCCGGTAAGACAAAGGGGGCGAGGGACAAGGCCGGGAGTTTCGCCGACCTGATAAAGGCCCTGCTGGAAAACATAAAAAAAACAGGACCGGAACTCGCGGAAGGCCAAATTCAGTCTGAAAACACCGATGAAGCGCTTAAATCAGGCAAAAACCAGGCAAAAAAACCGGCAGCGCTGACGATTATTCCCCGGAACAAGGACAATCTCACTCTTTCAAAAGAAAAAAACGCCAATTCCCGTATATTTTACGACGGAACAGAAGGCAATGAAGGGGCTTTTCTTTCAGAAGGAGAGAAAACAGACAAAAGCGCCGGAATTTTCGCTTCCCTTCACCATGAACAGGGAACAAAAGACCTGCCTCTTCCCGCCGAAGATGAAGATTTTCCCCAAAAAGACGCGATACACAGTCTTGCCGATCTCATGAGACCCGATGATTCCGGCAGGCGGGCGGTCCGGGATACCGGGGATTTGTCCTCCGGGGACCTGTCGGGCCGGGGCTTGGCTGTCAAAGGCCGTTCCGCCCTGTTCGCCGGTCTGGCCGGAAAGACCGGCAGGGCCGAATCGTCTGAAACACAGGGTAGGGGCCTTGTGGACCTGAACAAGGCCGGCAAGACCGGGGAACGGGAAGAAACCAGGACCCGCCGCGAAAGGCTCAGCCGGGCGGGAACCGGGAGCCGCTTTGAGCTCAGGGATTTCCGGGGGGACGCGGAACCGAAAAACATCCCGGAAAAGGCCGGTGAGTTTACCCTTGCCGGAAAGCGGGAGATTCCCGGAACCGAACTTGTCGTGCGTCTCGAAGGCCGTTCCCCGGCCGAGGGCCGGGAAAACCCTGACACGGTTCTTTCCCCCAGGGACGCCCTGACCCGGGAACTGCGGGGCGCCCTTGGGCAGGACATAGTGCGCCACGCGTCAATGATACTAAAAGACGGCGGCGAGGGCCTCATACGGCTTTCCCTCAAGCCCGAAAGTCTTGGAAATGTAAAGATACGCCTTGAATTATCCGAAAACAAAATAGCGGGGCATATCATTGTAGAAAGCAGTGACGCCCTCAGGGCTTTTGAACGGGAACTCCCGGTTCTGGAAGCGGCCTTTAGGGATTCGGGTTTCAGCGGCGCCACGCTGGATCTTGCCCAAAACGGCGCTGACGGAGCGGGCGGACAGAGGAACGGAGAGGATGCGAGCCCCTTCTATTCCGAAAGTCTGGCGGCTTCGAGTTACGAGGCCCTGGTTGATTACCGTACGGGCGATTCCGAAGCTCTTGTCCGCGGCGACGCGCGGATCAATATGCTGGCCTAAAACGAGGAGTAAGTATGGAGATACAGGAATATAAAATGAGTCCCCAGGAGATAGCCGCCAATGAGCAGTATGTCCGGAGGACCAACAGGGAAATATTTGAAAACAAGATGCCGGTGCAGACTCTGGGAAAGGATGAATTCATGAAAATCCTCCTCACCCAGTTGGCCCACCAGGACCCCACGGCGCCTATGGAGGACAAGGAATTTATCGCCCAGATGGCCCAGTTCTCCACGCTGGAACAAATGAACGGCATGGCCAGGGATTTTGCCCAGCTCAAGACCATCCTGAGGGGCAGCGAGGCCCAGGCGTCCCTGGGAAGGGGCGTTGAGCTTGTGGACGGGGAAGGGATAATCCAGGGAACGGTAAAGGCCGTATCACGGGGCGAAAATCCTGAAATTCTGGTGAACGGAAACGTGTACCAGTGGGATCAGGTAACCAGTGTCTTTGCGGAATAAGACAGCGAAGCAAGTCCGTCCCCGGCTCTTTCGCGGCTTGGGACAGGGTAAAGGAGCAGCATCATGATGCGGTCATTGTATTCCGGCGTGTCCGGACTTCAGAATCATCAGACGAGAATGGACGTCATCGGCAACAATATTTCCAACGTTAATACAACCGGTTTCAAGCGGAACCGGGTGAATTTTCAGGATATGATCTACCAGCAGCTCGGCGCGGCGGCCCGTCCTACCGAAGACGTAGGCGGGGTAAACCCCAAGGAAGTCGGTCTCGGTATGACCATAGCGTCTATCGACACCATACACACCCAGGGGGCGCTTCAGTCCACGGGGAACCAGACCGATCTGGCCATAAAGGAGACGGGTTTCTTTGTGCTCCGCGAGGGGGGCCAGGAGTACTATACCAGGGCCGGGGCTTTCAGCCTTGACGAGAACGGGACCCTGGTTAATCCTTCCAACGGTTTCAGTGTCCAGGGCTGGATGAGCCGTATTATTGACGGCGTGGAAATTCTGGATACTTCCCGGGATACCGAAAATCTCGTGATTCCCATGGGAAGCAAGGACCCGGCCCGGGCCACAAGCCTGGTCAACTTTGCCTGTAATCTGGACAACCGCACCCCCCTCATACCGGAAGGGGCAAGCCAGGCCGACATCATCAGCGGAACCTGGGGTACCGAAATCAACATCTACGACGCCTTTGGCGGAGAGCACGTACTCCGGGTTGAATTCAGCCGCGTGCCCGGAACCAACAACAGTTGGACCGCGGCGGTAAACGTGGACCCCCAGGCTGTCGACGCGACCAACGCCTCGGTGGGCCTGGGAGAAGCCGCCCCGGCTGTGGGAGAAGGCAATACCTTTACGGTGAACTTCTCCAACCTGGGGAACCTGGCCGGGGTGGTTGACGCCGCCGGCAACGCCTCGCCCGATACCGGCGCCGTAACCATGCGGGTCGCCTATGATGTGGCCGACGCCACTCCCGGAGCGGACGGCGAACTGGTGCGCCAGGAATTCACCCTTAACCTGGGGGCCGTGGGGGGGCTTGTAAACACCATCACCCAGTACACTTCATCCAGCACCACCAAGCCCTTTGAGCAGGACGGCTATACCATGGGCTATCTTGAAAACTTCAAAATAGACCAGAGAGGCGTGATAACCGGCGTGTATTCCAACGGAAGCCGCAGGCCCCTGGGCCAGATAGCCCTGGCAACCTTTGCCAATCAGGGCGCCCTGGAAAAAGCGGGCGACAATAATTTTGTGGTGTCCAATAATTCCGGTATCGCCAATATAGGCACTTCGGGAACAGCGGGCAGGGGCACGATAATTTCAGGCACCCTGGAAATGTCCAACGTGGACCTTTCGGACCAGTTTGTCGACATGATAGTTACCCAGAGGGGTTTCCAGGCAAACTCAAGAACCATACAGACCGCTGATCAGATGCTCCAGGAAATACTGACCCTGAAGCGGTAGTTAAACGATGATACAGGTAACGCGGCTTGACGGCAAAGCATATTACATCAACCCCCACCAGATTGAGTCCATTGAGGTTAAACCGGACACCAATCTCACCATGCTTTCGGGCAAGCATGTCATAGTCCGGGAACCGGTGCCCGAACTTATCAAGCGCATCATCGAATACCGCAAGCAGATCGGCGCTTTCAAGAATGAGGAGTAGTTTACTATGGATATAGCAACCCTAATTGGTTTGGTGGGCTGTTTTGCCATGACCGTCATGGCCATCTATACATCAGGGGGATCCATAGTTACCTACATGGACGTGCCCTCATTCTTCATGACCGTAATCGGCTCCTACTTCGGCCTCTTTACCTTTACCGGCATGTCCAATGCACTGGGGGTATTCAGCACCATAGGCCGTACTTTTAACATTCCCAATTTTAACGAACAGGGCATCATTACCAAACTCATGGCCTTTTCCGACAAGGCCCGCCGCGAGGGCCTTCTGGCCCTGGAAGAAGAACTTGAGGACCTGGATGACGAATTTATGAAGAAGGGCCTCAGGCTCGTGGTTGACGGTACCGACGCGGAGGTAATCAGGACCCTCATGGAGACAGAACTCAACCAGGTTCAGGAACGCCACGCTGCCAAGATATCGGTTATCAATATGTGGGGAACCCTGGCGCCGGGCCTCGGCATGCTGGGAACCGTCGTCGGCCTTATAGCCATGTTAAGAAACCTGGAGGACAAGAGTGCCCTGGGCCCCAACATGGCCGTCGCCCTTATCACCACCCTGTACGGCGCCATCATAGCCAACCTCGTCATGATTCCTATATCAGGAAAACTTAAAAGCCATGACGCCATGGAAGCCAGGGCAAAGGAAATGGAGGTAGAAGGAATTCTCTCCATACAGGCCGGGGATAATCCCCGTATCCTGGCGATGAAGCTGCTTTCCTACCTCAATCCCATAGACCGCAAGGCAGTGGAAGCCGAGGTGTTAAAGGATTAGGCATGGCAAGAAAAAAGGTTGAGGATGAGGGAGTAAAAGGCGACTGGATCGTAACCTATTCGGACATGGTTACCCTGCTCCTCTGTTTCTTTGTGGCCCTCTTTGATCCCGCCGAAGCCGACTCGACCGCGGTAAACGCCATGTTTTCGGCCCTCAACAATATAGGCATGGGAGCGTCTACCGGAGGCAATACCTACTCGGCGGGCCGCAGCGCCGACCTGGGCAACACCATCATGAGCCTCCCCTCAATGGAAAGCGGCCGGTTCCTGGGAACCGCGCTGAGAAAGGCGGTCAGCCTCTTTAATCCCGAAATCAGGTCGAACAAGGTCCGCGTTACCCATGATGAACGGGGCCTGGTGATAAGCCTTGCCTCGGACGCCTTTTTTAATCCGGCCAGCGCGAGAATAAACATCGAGTCCACCAGGGACATACTCCTCAGGCTGGGGACCCTTCTTGTTTCAGATGAACTGAGGGGCAGAAAATTCAGGATAGAAGGCCATACCGACTCTGAAGTTACCGATCCCGACGGCCTCTGGGAAGACAACTGGCAGCTTTCCAGCGAACGGGCCAGGGCCGTGCTCCGCTACCTCAGCGCCCTGGGCGTAGCGGAAGACCGTTTTCAGATAGCGGGCTTTGCCGACACCGCGCCAATCGCCGGCAACGCCACGGCCGAGGGCAGGGCGTATAACCGCAGGGTTGATATTATTATTCTTGATGAAGGTCATTTATGAGAACACCCGTACATTTGCAAAACAGCAGCTTATCCTGTACTATGAATATTGAAGCGGAGGTATTAAACCATGTCAGATGATGACGCGTTGGATCTGGAAGGCGGCGACTCGGTAAATCTTGACAGTTCGCCCAAAAAAACATCCGG
>JAISDF010000065.1 GCA_031265025.1 Spirochaetaceae bacterium | reverse complement strand
GCAAGATGTTTAAGCGCCTCCAGTGCCTTTTCCAGTTCCGCCGCCGCCCCGGTATGCTGCTCCGCCGCCATGAGGCAGAGGGCAAGATTAAAATACAGCGAGGGGCGCAGATCCGGCGGCAGGGAATTTTCAGCGGAACCCAGGGGGGCCAAAAGCTTAAACGCTTCCGCGTAACGGCCCTGATCGATAAGAGAGGCGGAGAAGGAAACAGCCTCCAGCGCCCCGTTCCGGCTGTCCGAAGGCGAATCTTTGTCGTTAAAACCCATTGGGAACAGCGTAGCACATATTCCGGGAGTCGTACAACTATAGGGTCATTTACACGATGATTGGTCTGGTAATCCTGTTACGCTTCCGGTTTTTCGCGCGGATATTCAGCGGTGGTTTCAGCGGCCTGTCCGGGCTGACGGATGTTTCTGACGGGCTGTTTCGCCTCTGCCGCTTCTTCGGCCAGGGCGGCGCCTATCGCGTCGCTCCGCATGCCCCGGGGGTTCCGCCGGCTGCCGGTGCCCCGGCGGTTCGGGGAAACAAGCTGGGCGGTAAAATCCTTTTCGCGTTTTTCCTTGTCCTCCAGGGCAAGCCTTGCCGCGGCCCGCGCGGCCCTGGCCGCTGTTTCGCTGATACCGGCGCGGCCTGAAATTTCAGATACTTCTGTTTTGACAAGGGCCTTGAGGGAGCCGAATTCCTCAAGCAGGGCCAGGGCCCGTTTAGGGCCTATGCCTTCCACCGATTCGAGGACAGAAAGGCTCAAGTCTTTTGACCTGAGCTTCTGGTTAAGCCCTGTGGCGAATCTGTGCGTCTCATCGCGGACGAACTGGAGTACCTTGAGGGCTTCCGAGCGCCGTGAAAGCCGTATCGGTTCCCGCGCGCCGGGGAGCCAGAGTTCTTCTTCACGTTTGGCAAGGCCGACAATATCAATATCCATGCCCAGTCCGTCAAGAATTCCCCTGGCGGCGTTGACCTGGCCTATGCCGCCGTCAATGAGTATCAGGTCGGGCAGTTCCATTCCTTCCCGCAGCAGGCGGCTGTAACGCCGGGATACCGCTTCCCTCATGGCGGCAAAATCATCCACTATGCCCACGACGCTGCGGAGGCGGAAGTAGCGGTAGTTTTTCCGGTCGGGAACCCCGTGCCTGAACGAAATCAGCGAAGCCACCGGATACCTGCCGTCGAGCTGGGCTATATCAAAACCCTCAATGCGTTCCGGCCTGGTCTTGAGTTTCAGCACCCCGGCAAGTTCATCCAGGGCGGGACCGGCGCCGCGCTCCTTGAGCCGCTTGCGAAGGTCTTCCCCGGCGTTCTGCCGCGCCAGGGCCAGTATGGTCTTGTGGTGTTTTTCTTCGGGAATGCGTATTTCACATACATAGCCGAACTGGGCCCTGAACCAGCCGGCCAGGGCCTCTGTTCCGGGGGCCGCTTCACCGGTATACCCGTCCGGCCTTGCCGCGAGGAAGATCTTCGGCGGCGGCGGACGGGCAGGGGAATAATAGCTGGTGAGAAAGGTTGCCAGGGATTCGTCCTGACCGGCGGCGGAACAGGTGCGGTAGAGTTCCCTGCCGGTCATCTTGCCGCCCCGCATGGAAAAGACCGTATAGGTAGTGAGAACGCCTTCCTCGGCCCAGGCTATGTAATCCCTGCCTTCGCTGTCAAAATCCTCAACCGCGTTGTCCGAGGCAAAGTTTTCAAGGGCGCTTATCGCGTCGCGGAGCCGGGCGGCCCGTTCAAAAAGGAGCTTTCCGGCGGCTTCCTTCATGTCCGCTTTGAGGCCGGCGATAAGGGCTTCCGTTTCCCCGGACACGAGCTTCCGCACCTTTTCAATATGTACTGCGTATTCTTTGGCGCTGATACGGCCGCAGCAGGGAGCGGCGCAGCGGCCTATATGGTAGTACATGCAGGGGTTGCTCCGCTTCTTGAGGATGCGGCACTTTCTCAGGGGGAAAAGCCTTTCAACAAGTTTAAGCAGGGCGTCTACCGCGGGAATATTGGAAAAGGGCCCGAAATACCCGGAACCGTCTTCAACAATATGCCTGGTCCTGAATACCCGGGGAAATTCCCCTGGGGTGATGCGTATTACCGGATAGGTCTTGCCGTCCTTGAGGTTGATATTGTACTTGGGGCTGTGCTGCTTGATTAAGGTGTTCTCAAGAAGCAGGGCCTCATATTCATTGAAGACAATAATGGTTTCGATTGACCAGACCGTGCGCATCAGGGTCCGGGTTTTAATGTCTTTTTCCCCTGAAAAGTACGATACAAGCCTGTTCCGGAGCACCCTGGCCTTGCCTACATAGATTATGCGGCCTTCTTCGTCCCGCATGATGTAAACGCCCGCTTCCAGGGGAGCTTCCCTTGCCTGGACTTTGAGTTTTTGATAATTTTCGGAAAATGTATCATGCTCCATAGACTTTTATACCGATACTATTCTATATAACGTATGACGGAGTCTCAATAAGGTGAACAAGAGCCGTATATTCACCCTTACAGTGTATATTGTTTTTCTGTTCGCCGGTAGTCTCTTTGCCGCCGAAGAAAAAACCCTGGTTCTGGGCGCTTCTTCCGGCTGGGACAGGGTGCCGGGGCGTTTCGGGGTGTCGGAAGCGTCCGGGGTGAGGCCCCATACAGTGCTCGCCCTTTCCTCAGCTCAGGGGACAGAGAGCCTTACCCTGGACATGGCCCTTTCTTTTGATGAAGACAGTGCGGACTCCTTTGGCGACAGCGCCGGTCATTACAGTGTTTCGGCTTCTCCGGCCCTTGCCCCCGCCGGAAGGCGCTGGGCCAGAATAGGCGAGGGGGCGGCGCGCTTTTCCGGTAACGAACCTCTGGTTGTTGTTCCCGGGGACAGAGACGCCCTCCTTGCCTCGGGCAGAACCCTGAAGGATTTCAGTATGGAATTCTGGCTCTACCCCTTTCACGCTGAAAACGGCGAACAGGTCCTTTCCTGGACCGCCGCCAGGATAAGCGGACAGGGACAGAGCATCTTCCAGCGTATTCAGTGTTCCATCACCGCCAACAGGCTCAGGTGGACATTTCAGGATTTCTTTACTTCCCCCGACGGCGGGAACCGCGTCAGCCTCTCCCTTGTTTCGTCCCAGGCCCTTGTTCCCCAGACCTGGAGCCACCACCTTGTCCGCTTTGATTCAGATACCGGCATGCTGGAGTACCTGGTCAACGGCAGGGGCGAATCCATTGATTACGCCAGTTCTTCGGGAAGGGAAGGCGGCGAGGTTTACCTTCCCATAGCGGGAACCGAAGGCCGCCTGGTTCTGGGGGGCAGGTTCAGCGGCCTTATGGATGAATTCCGCGTTTACGGCAATTTTGCCGAGGCGCTGCTGACAAAATACCCGTCCGCGGGCGGATACTTTGTCAGCGAACCGCTTAATCTCGGCGCTACAAACAGCAGCATACTAAAGATCGATCTTACCGCCGGCCGTTTTTCCGTTGACACGAATGTCCCCGCCGGGCTTAACATTCCGGGTTTTCCCGATCATTCGGCTCTCCACTGCTTTGTGCGCGCCGCCGATACTCCCTATCTCTGGACAGAAGGCGATCCCGATTCCCCCGGTTCATCATGGATTCCCTTTACTCCGGGGAGCAGCCTTGATCTCAGGGGCCGCTGGGTTCAGGTGGCGGTACGGCTTTATCCGTCGGGAGACGGGGAAACCACCCCCTATGTGGACGAGATACGGATACACTACCTCGCCGATGACGCGCCGCCGCCTCCTTCCTGGGTGCAGGTCCAGGCCCATGACGGAGCGGTGGATATTTTCTGGCGGCCCAGCCCGGCGTCCGATACCGCCGGATATTTGGTTTATTACGGTCCGAATTCCGGGGAATATTTCGGCAATGATGCTATATTAGGGGTATCGCCGATAGATGCCGGGCGGCGTACTTCCATACGCATTGACGGCCTTGAGAACGGCAGGCTGTATTTTTTTGCCGTTGCCGCTTATGACGAAGCCAGGCATATCGGGGAATTTTCCCGGGAAACAGCGGCCCGGCCCTTGAGGATGGTTCCATGAGTCCCCTTGATTTGAAGGATGTGCTGGAAAGGGCCAGAGGCGCCGCCCGTGTGGGAGATCATGAAGAAACCCGGCGGCTTCTCAAGGGTTACATAGCCCAAAGGCCCGATGACCGCGATGCCCGGCTCCTGCTTGGTTCGGCCCTGGCCAAATCGGGCAAGCTCGATGAGGCCGCCGCCGAATTTACCACCCTCGCGGCGAGGAATCCCAGGGATGTGGAAGCGCTGAATAACCTGGCGGTAATTTACCGCCGGCAGGACAAACTCCAGGATGCCCTGGCGGTGCTTCTTGACGCCATAGATATTGACCCAACCAGGGCGGAATTTCATTATAATATTGGAAATATCCACAAGCAGCTTGATAACCTCAAAGCCGCTTCCATGGCCTACGCCAAGGTTGTGGAACTCGATCCTTCTTATGTGCCCGCCTACAACAACCTGGGAACCATTTACGACAGGCTCAAAAAATGGGACCAGGCTTTCAACATGTTCCGCAAGGGCCTTGCTTTGGACAGGAACAATCCCACCCTGCACTTTAATTACGGCGTAGCCCTGGAATCCACAGGCCACCTTGACGAAGCCGCCGCCGAATACCAGGCCGCCCTTCGCAGCCGTCCGGGATGGGTGGACGCGATGAACAACCTGGGAATAATTTACTTCAAGAAAGGCCAGCACGCCAGGGCCATGGATACCTTTACCAGAATTCTCAATACCGATCCCTTTAACGCCGAGGCGCGGAACAACATGGGCGTGGTTCTCGGCGATCAGGGCCGTACCAAAGACGCCATACTCCAGTACCGCCGGGCACTGGAAGCGGACCCCAAGTATGTCAAGGCCGTTGCCAATCTTGAGCGTACCCTTGAGGACGCGGGCAATCTCGGCGACGCGGTGATAGAGCTCGAAAAGCTCATCAAACTCGCCCCTACCAGCGCCGATGTAAGGACCCGTTTGGGTTCCCTCTACCTCAAACTTGAACGTTATCCCGATGCGCTTGAACAGGCAAAGCAGGCCCTTGACTGGGAACCTGAAAATATCCAGGCCCTCAGAATAGAAGGCATCGCCTGCCGCATGATGGGCGACGACGAAAAGGCAAAAAATAATTTTGAAAAAATACTTGCCGTTGATCCGGGAAATTATTCCTTTCAGCTTGATCTGGCTGACATTCATTTTAAGCGGAAGGAATACAAGGAAGCCGAGGGACGTATCAACGCTTTTCTTTCCCGTAAACCCAATGACCGTAACGCGAAATTCCTTCTCGGACAACTCTACGCCGAAATGGGAAACAAGACCCATGCCGTCCAGATTTTTGAGGAACTGGCAAAGGCCGATCCCAATGACACCGATGCCCTTGCCGAAGCGGCGGCGCTGCACAAGAGCTCAGGCGAGATTGAAAAGGCGCTGAGGACCGCCGACAAACTGGTGAATCTTCAGGGAGCGCGGGCCACCTCGGATGATCTTTCCGAACTCAACGAATCCCTGGCCTTTTACGAGAACGCCGTCAACGCCTATTCCTCTGATGTCAGGGACATGTGGGACCGCAATCTCAATCTCATACGGGCCGACGTCAGCAATGAAGAAGAGGGCGAAGGGCAGGATGATTCCTTTCTGCTGGGCGCCGTGGAAACGGCGGAGATGGTTGACGAGGAGACCGAGGAACTTTTTATTGAAACAAGTGAAGATAACGACGAACTGATACCTGAGGACGAAACCACGGACGAACCTGATGAGAGGCAGGAACTTTCCCTGGACGCCCTGCCTGAGGGACCGGTATATGAAAGTCCCGGGGGCTTTTCAGACGCGGGCAGACCCTTTCCGTCAGGCGACACGTCTCCTTCTTCTCCGCAGACCGCGCCGCAGGACACGTCTTCCGTTCCTCCACCGGCCGCGCCGCAGGGCACGCCTCCCGTTCCTCCGCAGACCGCGCCACAGGACACGGCTCCCCCGCAGGCCGCGCCGCAAGAGACACCCCCCGTTCCCCCGCGGGACACGCCGCAAGCCCCCGCGCGGCCTGAGTATCCGCCGCCCCGTTATCCCCAGCCGCCAAAGTATCCGCCGCCTGAGTATCCCCAGCCCCCGAAATATCCGCCGCCTGAGACGGGCGGGGAAGCCCCCGGCCTTGATTCAGCCCCTGATGAAACTCTTCCCGAAAAAGCAGTGCCCGAAGAAGAGGCCATGCCCGAAGAAGCCGCGCCTGAGAGCGCCGT
>JAISDF010000256.1 GCA_031265025.1 Spirochaetaceae bacterium | reverse complement strand
CTGGACGTAAAGGAGGCCGAAGAAGGAGACGCTATCGTTCCCGGCCGCATACTCATCGCCCAGGGCAACAAGCACCTGGAAGTGGAACGAAAAGCCTCCGGAGGCGTAGTCCATCTTTCCGATTCCCCCCTTGTTTCCGGCCACCGGCCTTCGGCGGACGTACTGTTTGCGTCGGTGGCTCTGAACTATCAGAACCACGCCCTGGGGGTCATCATGACCGGCATGGGACGGGACGGCGCCCAGCAACTGGGAACCATTTATAAGGAAGGGGGCATTACCATAGGCCAGGACGAAGGTTCCGCGGTGGTTTATGGTATGCCCAGGGTCGCCTGGGAACTGGGCCATGTGATGGAACAGGTCCCCCTGGACAAAATGGCCCGCCGGATTTGCGACCTGGCAAAAACCAGCCGTTAGCTTTTTCGCATTACAGCCTGAACGAAAGGCCGCCGCTGATGATGGTAAACTCGCTAAAGCCGGCTTCCATATAAGCGCCGAACCAGGGGAGGAAGAAATACCTCAGCCCTCCTCCAAGAGTCCACCAGAAGGCTCCCTCGTTTTCTATTGAGTTGGCTTCGAGAATTCCTCCCAGTACCGCCAGGGCGTAGGTATCAAGTCGCCGGTAAATATTGGCCGCTTCTATGGGTATGCTGAAATGATAGGCGACCCTGGCGGCAAAACCGAAATTATTGAAGTCCAGGCCGTAAAGGGATTCCGATGAAAACCCGAAAGCCAGCCCAAAGGTAAAAGGCAAAGTCCCGAAGGGCAGCGCGTAATCCAGAGAGACGGTAAGGGGCGGGCAGCGGAATTCGCCCTTGCCGCCGGTAAGATGACTGCCCCAGCCCGCGCCGGTATTAATCAGTATCGTCCCGTTATTAATAATAGAAGGATATTCCGGCCCCCCAAAAACCCTTCCTCCGAGACCGCAGAGGAGCACCGCGGTAAGTAAAAAGCGTCTTGCGCCTTTGATATAGCTATGTTTCATTGTTACAACCAAAAAACGACTCCGGCCATTATCCTGCCGTTGATAAGAACGTCTTCGATATTAAAGGCCCCGTCAAAGTAACGGTCATAGGCCCGGTAGAGCCTATAGTTACCGGAATTTTCATGCAGCTTTTCTTCCAGCTCTGATTTGGGATAAATACAGCCCTCAAGCTGATAACCGATTCTAAAACCCGGCCCCCAATACCAGGGCAGAATATCAACCTTAAGCTGGGCATAGGGTATGTTAAGATGATTCTCAAACACGTCCGCCCTGGTGTACCCGCCTCCAATGGTTAAAACAGCGCGGCTAAAGGTTTTTGAAAGTCCTATGCCGCCTCCGTAAGCCCGTACAGACCCCGGATTGGGCAGGATCGGATCTTCGTAAACCGCTGATTTAAAGGGCAGGCCGTAAAAGCCTTCTATATGGAGGGCCTTGAATCCCGCCTCAAGACTTGCCTGAAAAGACGCGGCGCCGAAGTCCGCCGGATTAAAGTGGCCGGCACCGGCAAGGCCCACGCGATATTTAAGGAACTGCCCATCCCTATATTTCTCTTGTTTTTCCCGCCGGGCCATTTCTTTCCGTTCCCTTTCCCGGGCTTCTTCCTGTTCCTGCGCCATCCGGGCTTCCCTTTCCTCAGGCAGTTCGGGCATGGTATTGAGGCGTGCGGACAGGGACGAAATTTTAAGCCAGGGCATACTCCTTACCGGTCTGCTTACAATGTAATTAACCAGGTTCGATTCTTCGACATCCCGGTCATTTATGCTTATGATTTTAACGACCATGTTATCGGTGAGTTTGTTTACATCCGCGTTAGGGATGAGCATTTTACGGTCCTGGGTGGAATCGACCCGGATTTTGCTTCCCGAGATCGCCATCTGGCCGTACATTTCAAATTCCGTCTCGGCCACCAGTTCGTTCTTGTCATTGCACAAGGCCGCCCTGATTGTATAGGTTGAATAGCCCTCGAATATTTTAGTCCGTATCTGGTTCTGCCTGGTAGACTGGGCGGAAATTTCAGGCCAATCGCCAAAGCCCCATTTGTTCCGCATCTTTGTCCTGTCCAGCCCGTTGTCCACATCGTTGAGAACCTTTTGCATGACGCTGACGCCGGTTGCCCTGAGGCTTACGGTGAATTCATAGGGCACGGTACGGTTGTCGTAGTCCGTGGCCCCTTCTTTAGGTATCGGGGTATAGAGCAGGGTATAGGGAGGGTGATCTTCGTAGAATTTTTCAAACTCTTCGAGGTTCTTTTTCCAGAGCTGCTGGTTTTCATAATCTTTTCTAAGGGCCGCACCTGCCGCGCCCACGACCTGGGCCAGCGCCGCGTCCCTCATGTCCTGGGCAGACGCGGAAGCGGCATCGGCTTCTTCGGCGCTGTAGGAATAAATAAGGGAGGCAATAAAATCCCCATTCCGCGCCGCCTCAAGACTCATGGCCAGATTATTCTGGGCCTCGATTTCCGATTCCAGGGCGCTGGACGTTAAATAGTGCCTGCCCGCGTTGGTAAGGGTAACCCCCAACTGGGGAAGCAGCTCGGCCGACGCCGCTCTTATGGCGCTCAAATTTTGTATGTTGTTTAAAGTAAGATTTGCCGCGGTATACGCCGCCTGTACCACGGCTGTTTCATTGTTGGTAATACTAAGTTGAAACAGATAGGCCCCGTTGCCCAAGGCTGTCAGGGCGCCGAAAATGCTGTACTTGGCATTGGTAAGCTTTCCCATAGCGATATAGTCATCGTCGGAAAAGTCACCGCTGGCCGATTCTCTTTGAAGCTCCAGAACCCTTTCAAGATTCTGCCGGTCTATCAGGGTCATGCCGGAGCACTTTGAAAAATCATCGGTTAATACACCCTGTATTATTTCCAGGTATTTTGTGTCCACCGAGCCGGCGGGCTTTCCTTCGGGAAGGACTACCGCCAGCGTAAGACCTTCGGCGCCCTCCCCTTTGATATAATAGGGCCCTTCCGGGCTCCGGACCTGGGCGGAATCCGCGGCATCTTCTTCCGGCGCCGGCCCCGACGCGCAGCCCGGAAACAGCATCCAGACGGCGGCAAAGGCTAATAAAATACTTCGTCCTGCTTTTTTCACGTTATTTCCTTCTTTAAAAAAAATCCATAGAGGCGGTTCAAAAACATCAGATTATAAACCCGTCTCAGCGAATATCAAAAAAATCTCCTGTGAGTTTAATAAAGGGGTTTCTGCCTTTCTTGGGAGGCATTTTTTCCGCCGGGGTAATTTTAACATAACCCGCCTCCTGGGATTCTTCAATTTTCATGTCGTCGATTGTGGTGATCCGCACATATTCGCCTACCAGTTGTTTAATATCCACCGCCCTAAAGGAAAAATCCCGGTTCTGGGTACTGTCGGCGCGAACCTTGCCGCGCATCACAACCATCCGTCCCGAGAGATCAAAAAACGTTGTGTCTAAAACATCGTCATTCTCATTCACCAGTTCGGCGCTGAACGAATACGTTCTGGCCTTGCGGAAAAGAGGAGACCGGTAAGGCCAGTTGGCAAACCCCCAGGTTTCCTGCTGGCCGCTCTTTTTAAGCCCCTCAAGGATGAGTTTTAACACCTTGTTCATGGTTTCAAACTCCGGGGATTCCCTCATGGTAGCCCGGAATTGAAGAACCACCGTGCCTGTGTCATAGTCGGTTGCCCCTTTTGCGTTAACAAGGGGAACAAAGATAACCTCAAAGGGAGGGTGCTCCGCATAGAACGCCTCAAAGTTGTCAAGGATCTTTTTCCAGTTCTCCCGGTTCGAAAAATCACCGCGCAGGACCTCTCCGCCCCTGCCCGCCGCGAGATCCCCGGCCATTAGCTCCAAAAGGGACAAGGCGTCCTCAAGGGAAGGATCGTAGGAAACGGCGTTGTAAAGATAGCTTAGGGATTCAATGGTGTTGCCGCTCTTGTCCGCCTGAATACCCCGGGCCAGGGCAATCTCCGCCTCCCTTTCACGGGGGTCTACGGTTTCCAGGGCCTTAACGCCCGCGTCGGTGAGCTGAATATCCAACTGCCTCATGAGATCGAGGGAGGCGGCTTTAATGACACTGAGGCTTACAAGCTGGGCAGCCGTTACCGTAGCGGCGTGGGTAGCTTTGACGATTCCGCGCTCCACATCCGTTGCCGACAGATTGAGAATATACACGTAGCTGCCCGTGGCCGTAAGTTTGCCCGTGATAATGGTACGCGCACCGGCAGGAAGGGAAGAGGCATCGCCCGTATTCCGCCGGCTGTCAATGGCAAGGGCTTCGGTGTAGTTCCTGAAATCGCTTATCAACACCCCCTGAATAAGGCTCAAAAGCCATCTGTCGCCGACTTCGACGCCCTCAATCTCCATAATGGCAAGCCGCAGCCCGGCGCCCCCGTCCCCAATATAATAAGGGCCGGGAATAGTTTCCGGAATTTCACGCACCGGCGTACTACTCTGCCCGCCGCCGCCGGCCCAAAGGAGGGTATTGCCCCCAAAAAGGAGAAAAACCAATCCGCCCATACAAAACAGCTTCAACCGATCCTTGTTCATAATCACCTTTCTATTAAAACATAATACTGCAAATTCATATTTTTATACAAGAAAATTCTTTCTTATAAATTAGATTGAAATTGAGATAAAAAAATGATGAAAAAAACGTATGAGAACCATATCGAAACATTCAAAGCCCTCTCGGACGTAAACAGGCTTTATATTATTGATCTGCTTTTTTCATCCGGGGAAACGGGAGAAATGTGCGCTTCGGACATCAAGAAGGACATGAAGATTTCCCAGCCCACCCTTTCGTATCATATGAAGCTCCTCTGCGGCTGCGGCCTTGTCTCTAAACGGAAGGAAGGCAAATGGGTCTATTATTCTTTACAACGAAAAGAGCTTCAAAATCTGTATGACTTTTTTAGTTTTGGATCACCGCGCCAGGCTTAACGTTCCACCGGCCTTCGGTCTTTTCAAAATCCGATGAGGAAAAACAGATAACCCGCCCGTCCTCGGCGGCAAGTCTGATTTTGCCCAGGACCACGTTAACCTCCACGACCTTCCACAAAGCGCCGTCCCAGGAGATCTTGCAGTCTTCGGGGGGAACAAGGCGGCGCTGCTCGCCGTAAAACAGATGCTCATAGGCGAGGCAGCAAAGAAGCCTGCCGCAGGGTCCTGAGATCTTCATGGAATTAAGGGATAGATTCTGATCTTTTGCCATTTTAATTGAGACCGGCTTGAGCTTATCCGAGATGGCGTGACAGCAGTAGCACCGGCCGCAGACGCCCAGGCCGCCGACAACCCTGGATTCGTCCCGTACCCCGATTTGGCGCAGCTCTATCCGGGTCTTGAAAACACCCACCAGATCCTTAACCAGTTCCCTAAAATCCACACGGTTTTCGGCGGTAAAGAAAAAGAGGATCTTGGATTCTTCCAAAAGGAAATGCACCGAAACCAGCTTCATGTCCAGATGATGGTCTTCGATTTTTTCCTTGCAGACCCGAAAGGCGTTTTGCTCATGTTCTTTGTGGTCTTTGGCCTTTTCCAGATCCTCGGCGGTAGCCGTTCTTTCGATGCGGGCGATCTCTGAAAACGGCTGGAAGCCGTGGCTTTGAATGGGGCCGATGATCTGGGCCAGATCCTTGCCGTAGCGGGTAGGCACCAGGACCATGTTTCCGGGGCTTAGTACATCCCCAGGCCACACCGCCAGGAACGTCTCGTTTGAATAGATCAGCCTGAGCCGGTAAACCGGCGTATCCGGGGTAATGGCCTCGATCCCTTCCCCGGTAATGACCGACGAGGTTTCAATGTCACCGGGATTGTCTTCCAGCTCCGAAAACTCTTCGTCTATTTCTTCATAATTTTCCGCATCACTCATAATTTTCCGCCTTATGACACCAAATCCACCAGGAGACCGGTGATCTCCTCCAATTTTGCCAGCAGCGCAAGCTGGGAAATCTGACCGCTCAGAATTTCCGCCGCAAGCCTGTCGAGCTTCTGGTCTACCACCCGGACGACACGAAAGACCGTGACCTTTTGGGCATCCGGATCCGGGCGGGACCGCTTATAACCCGGCTTTTGAGCGTTGGGGATACCTTCCTGCTCTTCCACGGCGTAGCCGTTCTCTACCACATAATGAAGAAAATTCCGTACCGCTTTTTTGTACTTGAGGATTTCTTCGGGTATGGGACGCTGCCTTAGATCATCCCCGGCGCCGCGAACCGCGTCAAGCAGTTCCTGAACCGCTTCTTCCGAAGGGGCAATATCCTTAAAAGACCCCAGGGCCTCCGGGGAATCCGC
>JAISDF010000181.1 GCA_031265025.1 Spirochaetaceae bacterium | reverse complement strand
GATTGACAGGGGTCTCCCTGTTTCTCTATTATGAATTTGTGAAAATAATTCACGTGCTTGAACCCTTCGCGTCGGGGGTTACTACAGCGGTAATCAGTATAACCCGGGAGCTGAGGGATTTCCAGCACAGTGTGGTCCACGGTTCAAGAATGTGGGTGGATACCCTTGATAATGTAAAAGGGAAATTCCCCCCCGGCGTGGTTTTTATCCCCTGGAAATACGCGGGAAGGGAAATCAGCCCGGTCAACGACCTCAGAGCCCTCTTTTCCCTTATTTCCATATTGAAACGCGAGGCCGGAGAGAAAACGGTCATTCACCTTCATTCTTCAAAGGCCGGTTTCCTGGGCCGTATAGCTGCCTTTGTCCTTGGAAAAAAAAAGGTCATATATACGCCCCACGGGGCTTCCTTTATCCGCACCGACGTGAGCCCCCTCAAACGCTCGTTTTTCAGGTTTCTTGAAAAGGCGGGCGGGGCCTTCGGGGGAACCATAGTCGGCTGCGGGAAAAGCGAGGCCGAACTCTACCGGGGCCTCGGCGGTGGTAAAGAAGCGGTATGGGTCTATAACGGCGTAAGCCCTTCTGACCTGAAAAAGGCCCCTGACGCCGGCCTCGTTGTCTTTACCGGCATAGCCAGCCGGCAGAAAGACCCCGCGTTCTTTAACGCCATAGCCGGGGCTTTCCCCGGCACGGGTTTTTTCTGGATAGGCGACGGCCCCTTGAGAAAAGAACTTACCGCTTCCAATATTACCTGTACCGGCTGGGTAAACAGGCCCGTCATGGAGGACTACCTTTCCCGGACCCTGGTTTACCTTTCAAGTTCCGCCTGGGAAGGGCTTCCCTTCGGGGTGCTTGAAGCCATGGACGCTTCCTGCGCGCTGCTGCTCCGCGATGTGCCGGGAAACCGGGACCTGGTTGTTCCCGGTGAAAACGGGTATGTATACGGCTCCGTGAGGGAGGGGAGGGAACTGCTTGAGGCGATGCTCGCGGACAGGGAAAAGACCCTGGCAATGGGCAGAAAAAGCAGGGCTCTGACGGAATCAAAATATTCGGCGGAAGCTATGGGAAAAAACTACAGAAAAATATATACTTCATTGGTAGAAACAGGAAAAATAGATGTCCCTGATTGACCTTCCCTATACTCTCTTCATCTGGCCCGTCAGGGTCATTATCGAATTTCTTTTTGTCCTTTTTGCCCGTATTTTTTATGATCCCGGAATGGCGGTAATCATACTCAGCGTCATGCTCAACACCCTGCTGCTCCCTGTCTATGCCGTGGCTGAAACCTGGCAGAGGGAGGAACGGGAACTGCAGAACAGGATGAAGAAAAAGCTCTCCGAAATCCGCGCTGTCTTTAAGGGCGACGAAAGGCAGATGATGATCAGCGCCTATTACCGCGTTATGGGCTATTCGCCCCTTTCCGCACTGAAATCAAGCATGGGTCTCCTTCTGCAGATTCCCTTTTTCTTCGCCGCCTATCAATTCCTCGCCCATACCTCAAGTCTTTCAGGCGAATCATTCTGGTTTCTTGCGGACCTGGGCCGAGGCGACGCCCTTCTTGCCATAGGCGGTTTTTCGGTAAATATCATGCCCATACTGATGACAGCCGTAAATATCCTTTCATCCCTGGTCTATACCAGGGGGCTGGGAAAGCGGGAAAAGGCGCAGCTCTACGGCATGGCCCTGCTGTTTCTTGTCATCCTGTACAATTCCCCTTCGGGCCTGGTGCTCTACTGGACCATGAATAACCTGTATTCGCTGGGGAAAAACATAGTCATGGCCACCCTTGAAAAGACAGGGAAAAAGAACCTGGCGGGCCTTGCCCCGCAGGGTTTTATCTCCGCCCTGGCTTTTTTGTTTATGCTGGCCGTGCTTTTTGACATTGTCGATGTTGACCGGTATAAATATCTCTTTTCGGGTCTTGCCCTGGCGGTGATCGTTGCCCCTTTTGGATTCAAAGCGCTGCTTGCCTTTTTTGGCAAAAGGAACCTCGATCCAAAAGAATGCGCTTTTCTTTATTTTTCTTCCTGGACCGTTCTTTTTCTGCTCCTCGGCCTTGTCATACCGGCCAGGACCGTCTCTTCTTCGGTTTCAGATTTTAACGGGCCCTGGGCCTTCATCCTGAGAACCGGCGTGGAAAGCGCCGCCTTCTGCGTCCTGATTCCCCTTCTTATATGGGCCTTTGCTTCTCCGGCGCTGAGAAAGCTCCTCTCCTTCGGCAGTTCGGCGGCGGCCATCCTTGCCCTGATCTGCCTTTTCGTGCTGAGCGGTTCCTACGGCGCCATGACAAACAGCTTCAAGATAGAAGACACCGCTCTTCTGGTTAACGCCTTTCCCCTTTCGTTCAATATTTTGGCCCTGCTTGCCTGCCTTGTCCTTCCGGTGATCTTCCTTTTTGCCGGAAAGACAAAAATATTCTATACCGTCATCCAGGCCGTCTCTCTGGCGCTCGTGGCGCTGGCGGCAATAGATTTCGTTACCCTTGCCGGGGAAGAAAAAGTCCTTAGGGGCCTTGAAAGCGGCGTCCGTCCGGGCGGCACGGCAGGGCAGACCGAAACGGTGTTTCCGTATACCCGGAAAGGGCGCAATAACGCCATTGTCTTTCTTGACCGCGCCACAGGCATAGCCCTCTTCAAGGCTATGGAAAAAATGCCCGGTCTCGATACGGACCTTGACGGCTTTGTCTTTTATCCCAATACCCTTTCCTTCGGACAGGCGACTATAGTGGGACTCCCCCCCCTGATGGGAGGCTATGATTATACACCGGACAAAATAAACGCAAGGCTTGACGCGAGCCTCAAGGACAAGGTAAACGAGGCCCTGACCCTGCTTCCCGCCCTGTTTGGCCGTTCCGGTTACCGGGTGAGCATTACCGACCCGACCATGACCAATCTCCAGTTGGTCCCGGATATTTCGGTTTTCAGCGGCCTTGAGAACGTAACGGCCCGGAATATAGACGGAAGGATGAACCAGAGGTTTATGGAGGAATTTCCGCAGGAAGGGGAGAAGTTTATCGAGAGTTTTGATTTTGACGTGCTTTTCAGGTACGGCTTTTTCAGGATAGCCCTGCCGGCGCTGCGCTACGGCATTCATTACAAGGGCCAGTGGTGGAGGGACGGCGCGTCAAATAACTACGGCCATGCGGTAACCGAGTACGCAAGCCTTTATTACCTGAGCGATTTCTGCGGGATTGATGACGGAGGGGATACCCTCAATATTTTTATGAATGAAACCACCCATGAGCCCGGAGCCTACACGAGTGATCTTTTGCCCAAACCGGGGATAATACGGTACAGCGGCGCGGAAATAGACGAGTTCGGCACGGAGGACAGCGCCGCCTACACCTATACCTTTATGGCCGCCATGAAGGCGGTAGTCAAATGGCTTGACTTCCTGAAACAGGAAGGGGTCTATGACAATACGAGAATCATCATAGTCTCTGACCACGGCAGTTCTTCGTTTTACAATACTCTATTTGAAGACCGGGGAATAACAGCCCATAATCCCCTGCTTCTGGTGAAGGAGCGGGAAAGCCGGGGCGCCCTCTCTGTGTCCGAAGAATTTATGACCAATGCCGATGTGCCTTCCCTTGTCGGCGCCGATCTTGACGCGCCGCGCAACCCCTGGCTCGGAACGCCCCTTTCAGGCGAGGCAAAGAAAGGAAGCCTCACCATAGGCAGTGAAGTCTCATTCCAGCCCCGGCGTCACGGCCCGGTACGGTTCAACTTTACCGCGACCAGGGAATTCACCGGCGGGAACATCTTTTCCGCTTCTTCCTGGGGCCCCTGGAAAAGCGAATAACGCGGCGCGCTTCAACAGCGTTTAATACCTGTAGGAGCCTCCTATGCTCCAGTAATGGACCAGGCTGTTGTTCTCGGGGACGAGATTACGGTTCCAGCAGTATTCGGCAAGGTATTCAACATTGAAGGTGAAATCACCCATGGGCGTGGGAAGACGCCAGCTTAAATTTACGCCTCCGGCAAGTTTGGTCTCAAGGAAGGGCTGGATAAGGAAACGGAGATAGTCGTAGTTGTTTTCATAATCGTCCGATGTCCCATAAGGACCAGTCCCGTCGTTCCACTCGCCGTCATTGTTGCCGTCATCAAAGATCGTACCGTCATGGTACCTTCCGTCCATGCGTTTGTCTGCTATCTTGTTATCTGAAGCGTTGCCGTGGCGGCTGAAGTAGCCCAAAAGGGTAATGTCCAGGGAGGGGTGAGTTCTCCAGGTGGTACGGATTGTTACCCTGTCGCTGTTTGGATCCAGGTCCGCGCCGAGGTTTCTTCCCGCGTGGGAGTAGTCCAGGTAATTGGGCTGGCCTGTATAGGTGGAGTGGAGGGAGGGCGAGGTGGAAACCTGGCTGGGATAGCGGTCACCGTAGGTTTTTTCATCCAAACTACGCATGTGGGTGTACATATACGGAAGGACCGCCGTGTAATCAAAGGAAACGGACTGGAGGGGTCCCCGTTCAGGGGCCCATATGATCCCCAGCTCGCCGGCAAGTTTGTATTTTGAATTGATGTGGAGACGGATAATATCGTTAAAATGAAAATCGTCCACATAGAGCTGGCCGAAGAATTTGGCGTTACGGATAAAGGACCAGCGCGCCATAAGGCCCAGGAAGGAATTGTCGCCGAAATCAGCCATGGACTGGGCCGCGAAGAGCTGGTTAAAGGGAATCAGGTACAGCGGTTCAATGCGTCCGCCCCACACTATGGACTCTATAAGGGAAAGTTCAAATTCCGGCATGGGTTTGAAGGTAAAGATATGGGACATGACATGTTTGTCGGGAAATCGGCTGTCTTCTTTTCCCGAGCTGGTTGTAGCGACAAGCTCAAGCCAGAGCATCTCAAAGGACCAGGTGGGCCGCCTGTAATTTACGCTGAAATGTCCCGCCCGCGCCGCCTGGGGTCCTACCACAACGCCGTTGTCGTAGAAGGGGCCAAACGACGAGCGTATAAGCCCTGACTGGAAATAAAAGTCGCTGGTTCCTATGGTAAGGGCCGAGGTCCAGTCCTGTAAAATTTTTATCGGCCCTACATCGGCGGTATCGGAAACCAGATCAGGAAAGGGGCTATAGGTTCCGGGAACATTATAGCCTGATGACGGATACTTGGTTGAGCCGTAAATAAACATGGAAAAACTCGCGGAAATCCAGTCCCTGATGCGCAGGGTTCCGTCAACAAAGGGGGCGCCCAGAAGTGAAAGATCGTCATCGAGTCCCTCAAAACTGCCCGAGACCCCCGCGTGAACCGGGCGGCTTCCGGGAAGCATGGCGTCCCGGTAACGGCGGGCCTTGATTCCGGCGGT
>JAISDF010000169.1 GCA_031265025.1 Spirochaetaceae bacterium | reverse complement strand
CCCAGGGGAATTTTAAGCCTTATGGCACAGCTTTCGCCTGACGCGGCCCGCTTTCCGGCCTCATCGCTGTCTATGGTCCTGCAATGGCGGTCATAGCCTGACTCGCCTGAACGGGCCGCCTCCCTTTCCTTTCGTATTGCGTCGATTCTTTGGGGGGAACAAAAGCAGTAGTACGCCCTGCCTTTTTCGACAAGTTCGCGGGCGTATGTTTTGTAGAGTTCAAAACGTTCCGACTGGATGTACGGTCCCGCCGGTCCCCCCGTATCGGGGCCCTCGTCCCAGCGGAAGCCGAGCCAGTCAAAGGTATCGTAGAGGTTCTTTACATAGCGTTCGTCAAAGCGCGCCCTGTCGGTGTCCTCAAGGCGGAGGAGAAATGTGCCGTCAGGTCCCCGCGAGCGGGCAAAGAGATAGTTAAAAAGGGCCGTCCTTACTCCCCCTATATGTTGAAGCCCTGTGGGGGAAGGTGCATAGCGGTCGCGGACCTTTCCGGCCGCTTTCTCTGTACTGTCCATGCGTTTTACTATAGCGCTCTTACCGCATATCGTACAGGGCGCCCCAGTTGCCCCTGCGGCCGGCGCGGTCGCTTTCCCGTGAGGAGTCCCCGATGGGCCCTGTGCCGCCGTCGGCCTTTCCCCGGGGAAAGTGCTCCGACAGGTTCTCTCCGAGCAGGCGGAGGTAGTCTCCCCTGCTGACAACGACGGCGCCGAGGCTTAGGAGGTGTTCCGTGGGAACCTGGCAGTCGATAAAGGCAAGGCCGTCGTCAAACATAATCCGCGCCAGAGTGAGCAGGGCGGCTTTTGAGGCGTTGGGTACAAGGGAACACATTGATTCGCCAAAAAAAACTTTTCCCAGCCTGATGCCGTAGCAACCGCCCGCGAGGCGTCCTTCCCGCCGGCATTCGGCCGAATGTGCCCAGCCGAGCCTGTGGAGGGCGGTGTAGCCTTCCACGATGTCTTGGGTAATCCAGGTTCCGGCCTGGCCCGGCCGGGGAATCCCGGAACAGGCGCTGATCATGGCGGGAAAATCCCGGTCCAGGGCGATTTCAAAATCACGGCGTTTGAGAATTTTTTCCATGGAACGGGATATATGGAGTGTATGGGGGAAAATTACGCAGCGGGGATCGGGAGACTGCCAGATGACCGGATCTTCGGGATTGTACCAGGGGAAGATGCCCTGCTCATAGGCCGAAAGGAGCATGCCCGGAGAAAGGTTTCCCCCGACGGCGACTATGCCGTTTTGTGCCGCCGGTGCGGGGGGGAATTGATAGCGCCGGTTTTCGTCAAGATACGGAAAACCGGGATCAGGGCCCGGCCTCTGAACCATATCAGGGCTGTTTTTCCCCGCCAGTGGTTTCTTCCGCGAGGGCTTCGCCGGTTTCGGTAACTTCGATACGGTAGGCGCCGTCGACATAATCGGCCCTGGCCCTGCCGCCCCGGCTCAGGCTGCCGAAAAGCACTTCGTCCACAAAGAAGGATTTTATCTTGTCCTCAATGAGCCTTCCCGTGTTGCGGGCGCCGAATTCCCTGCTGTACCCTTCATCGGCAAGCTGGTTGATGCAGTCGCCGGTAACATCGAGGCTTACTTTTTTTTCGGCAAGCTGCACCCTGAACAGGTTCAGTTCCTTTCGTACTATGGAAATCATGATGTCTCTGGAAAGATGGGCAAAGCGGACCACCGCGTCAAGGCGGTTGCGGAATTCCGGGGTGAAGGTTTTTTCCACGGCGCTGTCAATTTCGGAGTCACCGCTTACCCTGTCGCCGAAACCGATGAGGTTTTTGCCTATGTCCCTGGCTCCGGCATTGCTGGTCATGATGAGTATCACATTGCGGAAATCCGCCTTTCTTCCCTGGTTGTCGGTGAGGGTGGCGTAATCCATTATCTGGAGCAGTATGTTGTAGATGTCCTGATGGGCCTTTTCTATTTCGTCAAGGAGCACTACGCCGTGGGGCTGCCTGCGTATTGCCTCGGTGAGGAGCCCTCCTTCCTCATAACCCACATAGCCCGGCGAAGCGCCTATGAACCGGGAAACAGTGTACTTTTCCTGGTATTCGCTCATGTCAAAACGGTGCATGGGAATGCCGAGAATTTCGGCAAGGTTTTTGGCAAGCTCGGTTTTTCCGACTCCGGTAGGCCCGACAAAGAGGAAACTTGCCACCGGTTTGGTTCCTGAACGGAAACCGGCCCTGGACCTTTTGACCGCCCTGATAACGGCGTCTACCGCGCTGTCCTGCCCGAAGATGAGGCTCTTGAGTTTTGTGTCAAGGCCCAGGAGCTTGTCTTTTTCGTTTTCGCTCACGGAACGTTCCGGTATGCGGGCTATGCGGGAAACCACGGTTTCGATCTGGCGCAGTCCTATGTCAATGACATCCGCTCCCCGCGCCTCCATGTGGTGTCCCGCCCTGTCGGCGGTAACGGTTTCCGCGTTGGACGTGGCTGTCCGGTTTTTGTAGGCTTCAATGCGGGCAAAGGCCCCGGCCTCGTCAATCACGTCTATGGCCTTGTCGGGGAGCCGCCTTTCATTTATGAACTGGGCGGAAAGCCTTACCGCGCCTTCAAGGGCCTCGTCGGAATACCGTACATGGTGATATTCCTCGTACTTGTGCTTGAGGCCCTTGAGTATGGCCAGGGTATCGGATTCGGAAGGCTCCTCTATGTCGATTTTCTGGAAACGCCGGGACAGGGCCCGGTCCTTGTCAAAGAATTTTCCGTATTCCTCATGGGTCGTGGAACCTATGCAGCGTATCCTCCCCGAACTGAGGGCCGGTTTAAGGAGATTCGACGCGTCAAGGGCGCCGCCCGATACCGAGCCAGCCCCGACCAGAGTATGGATTTC
>JAISDF010000168.1 GCA_031265025.1 Spirochaetaceae bacterium | reverse complement strand
TTCCCTTTTGAGCCTGTTCCGTTCTTATCTTGCCGTTCGCTTCCCTCAAACAACTGGCAAGCATATTCGAAACCGTCATCATCGCGTAAAAATCCTGTTGTTCATAAGACGTTCCTCTTAGAATACGGTTACGCTCTGCAAGGTCCTACGGATACAGGATAGCACAGGATGGGCGGATATGGCAAGGGGATAATGATCTTCTTATAAAACAGCGCTTATTTTTTCCCGGACTAGTTTACCGATGACCTGCGCGGGTGTTTCGTTGTTGGCCTCCGCGCGGGACAAAATATAATTTTCGGTAACTTTGTCCAGAACGCCGAGCAGGGCGCGCTGCCGGGCAAACACGCCCGGTTTTGAGAAAGTAACCTTCGGCGTTGTTTTTGTCCAAAGCTCGTCAAGCTCGTCATATTCTTTATCAGTCATATCTGCCATTATTTCCTCCTAATGCGTCCACCGCTTCATGGAACTGCTTCCGGCATTTCATCGCGTGGAATACTTTAACGATTCTTTCATCCAGGTAATTATACATAACTTCCAGCAAATTACCGGATTTGTCAAACCCGATTGACAGGTACTTGGTTTCATCGCCTTCCTCAATCGGGCCGTCAAGAAGGTGGTTTAATAAGACCCAGCGGATATTCTCCTCGGAGACATCATGCTTAAATGCCGAGGGGACAAATACTATATCCGGTTCCATAGTTATATCATAGCACGGCAGAGGAGAAAATCAACCTTCCCGGTCCCCATAGGGGGGTAGTGGAAGCCTTGCCGTCGTAGGCGGCAAGGCTGGAACGGAGGGGGGCCGGGCACTAAGGCGGCTGTATGCGGAGGCAGGTAAGGAAACAGGCCCCCCTTCATCTTTACAAAAAAGCCGCCCGCCAATGGCGGAACGGCTTTAAGGTAACGCGAATGACTTTTGGCAGTTCTCAGGTAACAATCTCAAGGAAGCTGGGTATCAGCTCCCCGGAGAAATAGAAGAGGCCTCTGCCAAGCTGGTCCGCTTCCCATACGCGCTGGGGGCTGTCGGGGTACGCGGTATAGCCGCCGCAGTAGGTCTCGATGCGGTTGCCCGAGGGTTCCCAGAAATAAATGGTAAGGCCCCGGGTGATGGCGTGGCGGGTGGGTCCTATGTCCAGTTTGAGGTGGTTGACCGCGATGAGGTCCGCCGCGTAGAGAATGTCTTCCCAGGTCTGGAGATAGAAGCCGATATGGTGAATCGTGTTGGGTTTGGGATATTCAACAAAGGCCAGGTCATGGGGTTTGTTGTTCCCGGTGATCCATGTGGCAAGCCTCTTGCCGTCGGGGGTGTTGCAGATTTCGGGGACGAACATATCGAACACTTCTTTCATGAAGCGTTCGGCTTCTTCGATGCCCGGTCCGTAGAGGAGGAAGTGGTCGAGCCGCACCGCCCGCATGCCGCGGGGGGGCTTGTTCCAGATGTCGGGGTTCTTTATCGGAGGATGATCGGCGGCCAGGTTCACGTCGCTGTAAATGTGGAATTCATGGCCGGTGCACAGGGTGAATTTGTACTGCTTGCCAAAGCCGGGCTGTTCCGTATTGGCGGCGACTTCGCTTACCTTATAACCGAATTTGATTACCTTGTCTTTGACCACTTCAAGTTCGGCGGCATTGCCAATCTTGAAGCCTACATAATCAAGGCCGGCTTTGTCGGTCTTGCGGAGAACAACGCTGTGATGGTCAAATTCATCATAGCATTTCAGCAGGACTCTGCCGTCGCTTGTACGGCCTACTTCATCCAGCCCGAGAATGTTTTTGTAAAAGTCCAGTGTTTTGTCAAGGTCCAGCACGCGAAGCTGGATCAGACCCGGTCGAAGTGTTCCATGAAAAGCCATAATAGCCTCCTTAAAAATCCTCTTTTATGAGGTTACCGGGGCGACCACCAGGTCGCTCCGGGGTTGAACACAGCACAACAGGACTATGCCCTGTTTTTTGTCCGCCTCGCTCACATGGGCGGCGCTCATGGGCTTAAAGGCAAACCAGTCTCCCTCAACACGCATACGGCATACGCCGCAGCCGCCTCCGCAGCATCCGTGGTTTGGCGGGCCGCTCCGCCCGTGAATCATTGCCTTGAACACCGCCTGGTCTTCGGCACAGGGGAATGTTTTATCCGTATCTTTTACGGCGACGGTAAACATCCGGGCCATCCTGTCCTCCTAGCGTCAGCGGTTTTTAAGCTGATAGGCCACATCGACAATCATGTCTTCCTGACCGCCGACCATGCCCCGCTTCCCCAGTTCAACAAGAATATCCCTGGGAGCTATATTGAATTTTTCCGCCGCCCTTCTGGTATGAAGGAGAAAGGATGAATAGACCCCGGCAAAGCCGAGCATAAGGGAATCATTCAGGATGACCTGGGGGCGCTGCATCAGGGGCCCGACAGTTTCTTCGGCCAGGTCCATGAGGGCGTACATATCCACGCCGGTATCGTAGCCGAGCCGTTTGAGCACGGCGCAGAAAACTTCGATCTGGGTGTTTCCCGCGCCTGCGCCCAGGCCCCGGCAGGTGGCGTCAATATAGTCCGCGCCTTCCTCGACGGCGGCAAGGGAATTGGCCACCGAAAGCCCCAGGTTGTTGTGGGAATGAAAACCCACCGGGAGTTTTGTAGAGGCCTTGAGGGCCCGCACCCGGTCACGCACGTCGGAAGGGCTCATAAAGCCCGCCGAGTCTGCCAGGTTGATATAATCGGCCCCGGCGTCCTCAAAAATCCTGGCTTCTTCGACAATTTTTTCGGGGCTTGCCATGTGGCACATCATGAGAAAACCAACGGTAAACATGCCGGCCTTTTTCGCGTAGGCAATATGCTGAACAGCTATGTCCGCCTCGGTAACATGGGTCGCCACCCTGACCGCGTTGGCCCCCCTTTCCTGGGCCTTTTTAAGGTCTTCAATGGTCCCTATTCCGGGGAGAAGCAGCACGGCAAGTTTGGCGTTTTTGATTACTCTGCCCGCCGCCTCAATCAGGTCAAGTTCCGAAACTTTTGAAAAGCCGTAATTTATGGAAGACCCCGCAATCCCATCGCCGTGGCTGATTTCGATAATATCCACCCCCGCGCGGTCAAGGCCGCCTGCTATGGCCCCGGCCTGTTCGGCGGTAAAACTGTGGCTTACCGCGTGGCTTCCGTCCCTGAGAGTCGTGTCAACAATATGAATCTTTTTCTGTGCCATTTCTGCTCCCAAGTAATTTACCCCAGCATTTTTGCCGCGAGCTTTTCCGCCACGGCAACCGCGGCCTGATTGATAATGTCCAGATTCCCCGAATACGGCGGAAGAAAATCCCCGGCCCCTTCAACCTCGATAATGACAGTAACCTTGTTGCCGTCCAGCGTCGGCGGAAGGCGCAGTCTGTAGCCGGGCACATAAGCCTGTACTTCCCTTACTATGTCATGCACCGATTCGGCGATCTTTTTCTCGTCGGGGTTTTTTACCAGGGCATAGATGGTATTGGTCATCAAAAGAGGCGGTTCAGCGGGGTTAAGCACGATGATCGCCTTGCTCCTGTCCGCGCCGCCCACCACATGAAGGGCTTTGGCGGTGGTCTCGGTAAACTCGTCTATGTTGGCCCTGGTCCCCGGTCCGGCGCTTCTGGAAGAAATACACGAAACTATTTCCACATATTCGGCGTCCGCGGCCCTGTTGATGGCGTGGGCTATGGGAACCGTCGCCTGTCCGCCGCAGGTTACCATATTGAAGTCAAGTTCCGAGGCAAGGCGTTCCAGGTTCACGCAGGGAACCACATAAGGTCCCACCGCCGCCGGAGTCATGTCAATGGAAATCTTACCGGCTGATTTAAGTATGGGCGCGTTATGCAGATGAGCCTTGGCGCTGGTGGCGTCAAAGACAATCCTGACATCACTGTCCCCGGCCGCCGCGTCCACACCGTTGACAGAAGTTTTAAATCCCAGACCGGCGGCGCGCTTGATGCCTTCAGACTCAACTATCCCGGTCATGAGACACATCTCAAGATGCCTGCTCTTCATCACCTTGTACATCAGGTCCGTGCCTATATTGCCCGGCCCGATGATGCCTACTTTAATCCTGTCCATAATGTTTCCTGTTTTTGCTTAAACGAATTCAGCGCCTATTGTACCAAACGACGAAAATTCAGCGGTAAACGAATCGCCTTTTACGGCTTCGGGGGCGGCGGAGAAAGCGCCCGAAAGAATCACCTCCCCGGCTTTGAGGGTAACGCCGTAGCCCCAGAGACGGTTGGCAAGCCAGGCCACAGAGAGGCAGGGGTCTCCCAAAACCGCCGCCCCGCTTCCTTCCCCGGCAAGGCTGCCGTTTTTATAGAGCCGCATAGTTACCGAGGGAAGCTCCACATCGCCGAGGCGGAGCTTTACAGTGCCCAGCACATACCGGCCGGACGAAGCGTTATCCGCAATAGTGTCAACGAGTTTTATCTTCCAGTCGGCAACCCTTGAGTCTACAATCTCAAAGGCCGCAACCACATAGTCCGTGGCCCGCAGCACGTCTTCCCTGGTAATTGCCCCGCCTGAAAGATCGGCCTTGAGCACAAAGGCGATTTCCCCTTCAATCTTGGGCTTGAGAAGGTCGCCGGTATGTATCCTGCCGTCAGTACAGTCCATGGCGGCAAAAAGATGGCCGTAGTCAGGTTCGTTTACCCCAAACTGTTTTTGAATCCCCGGCGAGGTGAGGCCTATCTTCTTGCCGGAAATCACATGGCCCATGGCGCTTACCCGGCGGATATTGGCAAGCTGAATCTGATAGGCGTCGTCAACGGTCATGGTGCTTTCCCGGTCCGAAAGGGGCGGAACGGCGGCACGGTTCCGTTCAGCCATAAAAAGTTCTTCCGCGTACGCGGCAATCTTCTGCTGATCCATGGCTATCTCTTGAAGAAAGCCCGTATCAGATCGGCAAATTCCACGGTATGCTCAATCTGGGTCCAGTGACCGCAGCGGCCAAATACATGGAGTTGGGCGTTATCAATCAGTTGGAGCAGACGGTAGGAATTTTCAAGGGGAATGACCCTGTCCTCCCTGCCGTGAACGATGAGGGTCTCGTGGGGTATGGTGCGTATAAAGTTCTGATTCCCCGCCATAGCCTCGACGCCTTTCTGCCTCGGCTCCGGGAACAGGGCATGAAAGCTCTCCTGGAAACCCGGCTGAATGCTTGATTCATACCGGGTCCTGACCAGTTCCTTGGTGGCGAAACTGTGGTCATAGGTAAATATCTCAAGCAGCTCTTCCATATTCTCGACCGAAGGCTCATAGCCCCAGACCTGATCCAGCCCGTAGGTAATGGGGAAACTCACCCCCATGGCGCCCATAAGAACCAGCTTGTTTACCCGCCCCGGATACTTGATGGCCAGGGACAGGGCAAGAGCGCCGCCAAAAGAATTGCCCACCAGATTGGTTTTTTCGATTTTAAGGGCGTCCAGAAGGCTGATGGTCTGCTCGACCCAGCCGTTCATGGTCTCCTTTCTGCCCGGAACCCTTTCGGTAAAACCGAAACCCGACATATCCGGGGCTATAACACGAAAATCATCCTTGATAAGGGGAAAGAGCTTGCCCCAGTTGGCCCAGGCGGTAACTCCCGGCCCTGATCCGTGGAGCAGGGTTACAGGATACCCCGTACCCAAATCATGATAATTGGTCGCAAATTCCCCGGTTTTGATACTGTTGGCTATTTCAGGTCTGTTACTCATTGTTGTTCTCCTCTTCAAACTGATATGATGGGCCCTTTTTTGTAGTATGTCAAGAAAAAAATGACTATTTTTATCAGAATTAACTTTTCACCCGGCATCGCGGCTTATTACCGGAACCA
>JAISDF010000165.1 GCA_031265025.1 Spirochaetaceae bacterium | reverse complement strand
CTTTTCGCGGACCCGGCCCGCGCAGCCTGAACAGACGGCGACCAGAACAACAAGCAGCAGCTTTTTCATCCTGTCCTCCTCCACCGGCCCGCGCGGGAAAGAAAAAGGCCGCATAATCCAGCCGTCATAAAGAGATGCCAGCGGGGCCTGCTTTCGCGCCTTACCCCTCCGGCAAGGCCCTCTGAGGCAAGACCTTCAATGTGGTTTTTCAGTACCAGGGCTGCGTCCTGCCTGTTTCCGTCTATATAAACACCGCCTGTTTTTTCCGCGCCGGAACGCAACGGCCCCCGGCGCAGGGAACTGGTTACGGGCTTTCCGTTCTCGTCAAGGACCAGGCCCTGTCCGGCCGGGACCACTGTCCCTTCGTCAGAACCGAGGCCAACGGCGACAAGGGCCGTATCGCGGACTTTAAGGTTTTCCACGGCGCGCTCAAGGGAACCGGAGAGGGTCTCGCCGTCGGAAAAAAGCACCACGCGCCTTTTGGACGGCAGGCTTTCCTGAAAAGCCCCGGAAGCCGCGTCAAGCAGTTCCTCAAGATTGGTGCCGCCGCCCGAAGCCGACGATGAAGAAACCACGGCAAGGTAATTCAGCACCGCCTCGGCATCTCCTGTAAGGGGAACGGCCAGGACTCCCCTCCCCCGGCCCAGGGCAAGGCCAAAGCGTATGCCTTCCGAGGCCCTGACCAGTTCTTCGGCAATGAGGGCGCCCCTGCGGAGCCGGGACGGCAGTAGGTCCTGAGCGTCCATGCTTCGGGAAACATCCAGGGCTATAACCACGTCAACGCCCCTCCGCATCTCAGGCACGAGCTGTACGCCCCAGCGGGGCCCGGCAAGGGCAACAAGAGCGCAGGAGAGGAACAAAAAAAAGAACAGTTCCGAACGCCGGAAGCTCCGGGCGTGTTCCTCAAGGAGCCGCTGCTGTTCTCCGGGACCGAGGGCCCTGAGAAAAACCAAAAGACCCCGCCGCCTTCCGCGGTAATGAGAAACCGACCACAGGGCCAGGGGAATAAGAAGGAAAAAGAAAAACAGAACGCGGGGCTTGTCAAAACTCACCACAGGGCCCCCAGCACATAACGCCGCAGTATACGGACAACGAGCAGGAGCAGTACACCGGCGGCAATAAAGGGTTCGTGAAGGGGGACGCGGCGGCGTATCACCCCGGAACGGCCTATGCTGAGTTCCCCGCTGTCAAGGCGGGCAAAGGCCGAGGCAAAACTTTCGGCAGACGGAGCGGCAATATAGACGCCGCCGCCCTTTTCCGCAATGGACCTGAGACTGTTGTGGTCATAGCGGGAATCAAAGGTACCTGTCCTCCGCAGCCTGGTCAGCGGGTCCACATAGTCTATGGGCACCTCTCCGGCCCCGCCTACGCCTATCACCCAGAAACCGGCCCCGCCCGAACGGAGCGACGCGGCGGCGTTTTCGGGATGAATTGAGCCCGCGTTGTTTTCGCCGTCGGTAATGAGTATTACGGAACGCCGGGACGCGCCCCGGAAATTCCTCACATGAAGAGCGGCAAGGGCAAGGGCGGTCCCTATGGCGGTCCCGTCTCCCAGTTCGCCTATGCGGAGAGCGTCAAGGCGGGTGAAAAAAGCCTCCCGGTCAAGGGTCGGGGGAACGAGGAGCGCCGCGTCCGCCCCCAGGGCGACCAGTCCCAGGGCGTCCTGGGGCCTTGTCATGGCAAAGGAACGAACCAGGTCACAGGCGGCGTCAAAACGGTTTTTGCCGTTCATGTCAATACCGGCCATGCTGGGGCTCACGTCAAGGATGAACACAATATCAGCGCCCCGCGAGAGCCATACGGTTTCCGACGAAATAAAAACAGGGGCGGCGGCGGCAATAAAAAGCAGGACCAGGGCCGCGATATTCCCCGCCCGAAGGAGGCGCACCAGGCTGTCCACGCCAAAGGGCGGCTTAAAAGAGGCCCCTCCCGGAGCGCCCAGGGGCACGAGGAGGGCGAAATCGTCTTTCCTGAAACGGGACAGGATGACGGCGATTACCGGAAGGAGAGCGCCCAGCAGCAGGACAGGCGGCGCGTCAAAGCCTATGCTCATGGCCTCCCCCCCGGAGCGGCCTTTTCCGCTGTTTCTTTTTGGGGAAGGGGCGGCCTGTATTTTTCAAAGGCCGTAATAAAGGCAAGGGCATCTTCCGCCAGGGAAGCGACGCCGGAACTGTCCATGCCGAAACCGAAACGCAGGGAATCGGAACGGGAAAAAAACGACGAAAGAAAATCAAGTTTTGCTTCAACATAGAGACCGTCTCCGGCCCTTTCAAAAGCAAGGCCTGAAAATTCGCCGGGAACCAGGGAAAGGCAGTCGACCCCCAGCACCGTCGAAAGAAAGCGCCGGAGCGCCAGGGAAAGAGCGCCCAGCAGTTCCCCGCCCAGGGGGGGAGAAAAATTCCCCTTCCCCAGTTCGTCTTTCAGGCGGCGTATGGTTTTCCGCATAACGCGCAGCGCCCTTTTCCTGCGGAAACGGCGGCCCAGGGCGCCCCTGTTTCTGACAAGAGCCAGGGCAAGGAGGCCGGAGGCAACGATAAAGACAAGCACGCCTATGACAAAGCCGCAGACCATAAGGACGGTTCCGGGCAGGGGCAGGGCCGGGGCGGCCGGGGACAGGAGCCTTCCTTCCTCACCGGCTTCCAGTATGGAACGTATCTCTGCCCCGAGGCCGGTGATTGTTTGGCCGCCGGCAAGAACCGGGGGAAATTCCACCCAGCCTGTTCTGTAGGCTTCAAAATCAATGATGAGCCTGAGCTGTTCTCCCCGGCGCTCCAGTTCAAGGCCCAGTATCTCAACATCGGCGTCAGCAGGAAGCTCCCGCTCAAGTTCGGCGGCTCCACTGGTGGTTCCGGCGGCGGTTCCGTTGGCGGCTCCACCGGCGGTTCCGGGAGTCCCGGCAAGGGCGGACGCAAGGCCGCTCTCAAGGGACACCACGAGCCGCGCCTGATCCCCGACATACACGTTCCGGGGTATGGTATAGGGCGCGTCCCCGGAAAGGGCCTGGGAAAAAAGCGGCCCGCCGCTGATCAGGAGGACGAACAAGAGCGCCGCCCCCGGCGGGAAAGGTTTGTTTCCGGCAAAACCCATGCGCGCGGCACTCATGCGCGGCGTCTCCCGCCGAAAAAACGGCTCAGCACCGGAGCCGCGTCAAGGGCCGAGGATAGTTCCAGATGGGCCGCGCCGCTACGCTCGCAAATCAGGCGCCAGCTTTCCCTTTTTTCATGATGCCAGAACTCCCAGGCCGTTCTGAACGAGGCGAAGCCTGTGGCGCCGTAAAATCCGGCGCCTGTCTCCGGGTCCTCAAAGCGGGCCAGCCCCACATTGGGCATGGCTTCTTCCAGAGGGTCGCTGATACGCAGGGCAATCACGTCATGCTTGCGGCAGAGATCGGCCAGTTCCTTTTCCCAGTTGACGCAGAGAAAATCTGAAACCACCACCACAAGCCCCCTGCGCCTGAGCAGGCGGTTGACCCCCGCCAGGGCCGCGCCCAGACAACTGCCTGGGCCACTGCCCAGACCGCCGCCCGGACTGCCGTTCCCCGCGTCCTTCCCCCCCTGAGCGGAAGAGGCAAGCGCGGCGCTGATCAGCGCCATAGTGTGGACCCTTCCCTTGCGGGGCCTGAATACCCTGGTAATTTCCCTGTCAAAGAAAAGCGCCCCCAGGCTCTGGCCGGCCCGCTCGGCGGAAAAGGCAAGGAGGGCAAAAGAAAGGAGGGCCTGGTCATAGCGGCTCAAAGCGCCGCTCCCGCAGCTCATGGAAGCGGAACAGTCGAGCACCAGGGACACGGCCAGTTCCTTTTCCTCACGGTACTGCTTTACATAGGGAGTTCCGAAACGGGCGCT
>JAISDF010000148.1 GCA_031265025.1 Spirochaetaceae bacterium | reverse complement strand
AGCGCGCCTCCGGCAAGTTCGGTTGCCGCCGAAGACGAGGCCGGCTTTGAGGAATTCCCCCTGGGGGATGATTTTGAACTTGGCCCCCTCAATGTGGCCGGCGTGTATTTCCAGCCGGTGGACATGCTTCCTTCGGGCCAGGGACTTGCCGCGGCCGATTCGGATGTGCATCTTGAGGCGGATATCTCGGCCCTGGAAAATGAACTGGGCTACGGGGTCGGCGACTTTGTCCCCAACCTGACGGTTGACTACGAGATTTCCCAGGCCAACGGCTGGAGATCCGAGGGAACCTTCATGCCCATGAACGCCAGCGACGGCCCCCACTACGGCGCCAATCTCAAGCTGAACGGCATAGGGCAGTACAAGATACGTTTCATTATTCAGAACCCCGAGGCCCAGGGCTATGTGCTGCACGTAGACCAGGAGACCGGCGTCAACGGCAGGTTCTGGAACCAGCCCCTGGTGGCCGAGTGGGATTTCACCTATCCCGGCCCGTCCTGGTAAAAAAGGGAAATTCTCCGTTCGTTCCGCGCGGACGCCGCCTTTTGCGGGCGCTGTCCCCGGCGCGGACGGGGACCGGTTATGCTCAGATACTTTATCCAGGTCATTGAGAGTTTTTCTGTTACGGCTCTGCTTACGGCCCTGCTTTTCGCGGCCTTTGTTACAGGCAGTCATGTAAAAAAGAAAAAATGGTTTCTCCGCGGCTGCGCCGCGGGCTGCGTTGCGAGTCTTGTGGTGGCGGTGCTCAAGCGGACCACGCCTTTTATCAACAGGACCATCATCAACGCGTGGACCCTCTCCTTCGCGGCGCTTTCCGGCATTGCCGTGCTTGTTTTCCTCTTTGCCGGGGCGAAAAAAAACGAAACGTCAAAAAAAACCGCCGGGGCAAAAGGCCGTTTTTCGGGGGCGCTTTCCGCCCTTGACTCAGGTTCCGCGCCGCTCCTTGCCGGCCTGCTTCTCTTTTACGCCCTGCCTACTGTTTTCCTCTACCCGTCGGAATTCCTTTTGGCCGGCCAGACGGTTTTCAGCGCCGATTTTCTTTTCAAGTGTATAGGATATGTCTCGGGAATCGCCGTAGTACTGGCCGGCGCCCTGGCTGTCTGCAAAGCCGGCATTGACGCTCCGGCCCTCCTCTTGAGAGGAGTTCTCGCGTCGGCCCTTGTTGTCAATATGCTCAACCAGCTTTCGGTTCTGGTACAGTTTCTTTTTGCCCGGAGAATCATCCGCATAATACCCTGGCTCTTTTCCGTCATGGCGGCGGCGCTGAACCACAGCGCGGTTTTTTTCTACGCCGTTATCGCGGTATGCGCGGCGCTGCCCCTGGCCGTCTTCGCGAAAAGTTTCGCCAAACCGTCTTTGTCCTTAAACCCCGCCGAAGGCAGGAAGTTCCGGGCTGCCTCGCGCCGCCTGCGCCGCTGGGCCATTTCCGCGTCGGCGGTCCTTGCCCTTGCCGTGGTAAGCCTTGCCGTGCTGAAACCCCTGAACCAGCGGGGCGTTACGCTCTCGCCGGCCGAACCCATGACTATCGCGGGGAACGAAATAATCATTCCCCTTGAACAGATTGAAGACGGACACCTGCACCGTTTTGCCTACATGGCGGCGGAAGAAACAGAGGTCCGCTTTATAGCCATCAAAAAAAATGAAATCGCCTTCGGCGTCGGTCTTGACGCCTGCGAGATCTGCGGCGCCACAGGCTACTACGAGCGCAAGAATGAAGTTATCTGCCGCCTCTGTGATGTGGTGATGAATAAATCTACCATAGGTTTCAGGGGAGGCTGTAACCCTGTTCCCCTGGCCTATGCGCTCAGAAGCGGTTCTATGGTCATACAGACCCAGGATCTGGAAAACGAGCGGTGGAGGTTCAAATAAAGTATGTTTTGGAGAATGGCGCGGGGCGCCCTGTTCAGGCAGAAGGGAAAAATGCTCATGATCGCCTTTACCGTGGCCCTGGGCGCGTCGCTGTCTACTGCCATGTTGAACGTGATGTTGGACGTAGGCGACAAGGTAAATCAGGAACTCAAGACCTACGGCGCCAATATCAACGTGGTTCCAAAAGGCGCTTCCCTGATGGACGATCTTTACGGCGCGGGCGAGGGCTCAGGCGTTCCGGACAAGTACCTTGCCGAAGACGAACTCGGCAGGATCAAGACGATTTTCTGGGCCTTCAACATTGTTGATTTTACCCCCTACCTCAATACCCGCGTCGTTTCCAACGGCAACCGGGGTGAGGAATTCAAACTGGTAGGAACATGGTTCTCCCATCATCTTGAACTCCCTACGGGAGAAAATCTTGATACGGGCATGATGAACATGAAAAGCTGGTGGGATGTTTCAGGCCAGTGGCTTTCGGACGATGACGAATACGGGATAATGGCAGGGCGGAACGCGGCGAAAAAACTCGGCCTCCTTCCCGGCGGCACAATCAGGCTGCGCGACGCACGACCTGAATCTCCGGGGAATGAAGAAAGGGAATTCACTGTCAGGGGAATATTCAACGCGGGCGGCGCCGAGGACGAGGCCCTCTATGTTTCCCTTCCCGCGGCCCAGGCCCTTTCAGGCCGGCCCGGCATGGTAAGTTCCGTTGAGGTAAGCGCCCTCACCACGCCTGACAACGAGCTTTCCCGGCGGGCCGCCCAGGACCCCAAAGGCCTTTCCAGCAAGGAATGGGAAACCTGGTACTGCACCGCCTATGTAAGCGCCATCTGTTACCAGATAGACGAAGTCATCCCGGACGCCGTGTCAAAACCAATACGCATGGTCGCCGAATCCGAAGGGGCCATTCTGGAAAAGACACAGCTTCTCATGCTCCTCATTACCATCCTGAGCCTTGCCGGTTCTGCCCTGGGAATTTCAAACCTGGTTACCGCCTCGGTGATGGAACGGGCAAATGAGATAGGCCTCCTCAAGGCCCTGGGCGCCCAGGACGGGGCGGTTTCGGTCCTGGCCCTGACCGAGATTCTCATTACCGGCGCGGCCGGCGGCGTCGCGGGCTATTTCGCGGGACTTGGCATTGCCAGGATTATCGGGCATACGGTGTTCGGTTCGGCCATAGACATCAAACCCATGGTCATTCCCCTTGTAGCGGCGCTGGTGTTCGTGGTAACTCTGGCGGGAAGCATACCGTCAATCAGGCTGCTTCTCTCCCTGCGTCCGGCGGAGGTGCTGCATGGGCGCTGAGGTGATTGTATGACGGCCCAGCGTTTCTACCTGAAAATGGCGATGAGTTCCCTGATACGACGGCGTTCCCGTATGCTGGTGGCCCTGCTGGCCGTGGCTGTGGGAGCGACAATACTCTCGGGACTTTCCACCATCTACTACGATATTCCCCGGCAGCTTGGGCAGGAATTCCGCTCCTACGGGGCGAACATGGTTCTCCTTCCCGGAGAGGGCGGGGAATTTTTGACTCCCGGACAGGCGGGACGGGCGGTTTCGTTCTTCCCCGCCGATGACCTCATAGGCGCCGCCCCGTACCGCTACCACACGGTAAAGGTGAACGAGCAGCCCTTTATGGCCGCCGGCACCAGCCTTGAAGAGGCGAAAAAAACAAGCCCCTACTGGTATATCCGGGGAAACTGGCCTTCTTCGCCGGGAGAAGTCCTCATCGGGCAGGAAGTGGCTGACCGCGTCGCCCTTACGCCGGGAAGCGTTTTTACCATAACCGGAACAAACGCCCTGGGAGAACCGATACACGCGACGGCTCCGG
Source organism: Spirochaetaceae bacterium (assembly GCA_031265025.1). Lineage (GTDB taxonomy): Bacteria > Spirochaetota > Spirochaetia > Treponematales > Breznakiellaceae > JAIRTD01. The sequence continues at coordinate 4,026 of JAISDF010000148.1, read as the reverse complement.
GAAGCAATCTTTCGGGAGGCGTGGAACGCACGGTCTCGGGGATTCTCCAGTCGGGCGGCGCCGAAGAAGCCTTTATCATCATGTCGTTTTCGGACTTTGAGGAAATGATGGCCGAGAGCGGAAAAATCGATACGGTGGAATGCAGCGTTTCAGCGTCCTCCGACGCGCTTAAAGCCCTGGCCGAAACTATAGGCGCCGCCGTTCCGGGCCTTGAGGCCCATCTTGTAAAGCGGGTAACCGAATCGGAAGGAACCGTACTCGCCAAACTCAAGGCCCTGATATATATTGTTACAGCCATTGTGCTGCTTCTTATCATGATCTGCGTTGCCACCACCATGATGGCGGTTGTTACCGAAAGGCGCAAAGAAATCGGCCTTAAAAAAGCCCTGGGCGCCGATGAAAGGAGGCTCGCCTTTGAGTTTCTCGGTGAAGGAATCATCCTCGGCGCGGGCGGCGGCGTTCTTGGCGCTGTCTTCGGCTTCATCTTCGCCTGGGAAGTGAGCGTCAGCGTATTCAGCCGGGCGGTCAGTTTCAGGCCCGTCTTCGTGCTGGTAACCCTCGGCGGCTCGGTTCTGGTTACGGCCCTTTCCTGCCTCCTCCCGGTACGGAGCGCCGCCGAAGTGGACCCGGCTATTGTGCTGCGGGGCGAATAGCGGCGCGGACGGGAAAAACGCGCCGGAGATTTGATGATATTCATCAAGGAGAATTATGTGAGTACCGATTTACTGGAGCTGAGGGACATCTCAAAAACCTACGGCAGCCTTACCGCTTTGAGCAATATCAACCTTACGGTGAAACAGGGAGAGTGGCTTGCCATCATGGGACCTTCGGGTTCGGGAAAAACCACCATGATGAATATCATCGGCTGTATGGACAGGCCCAGTTCAGGAGAGGTGATCCTTGACGGAATCGATATTTCACGGGAGAGCGGACGAAACCTGACGGCCCTGAGACGGGACAAAATCGGCCTCATCTTTCAGCAGTTCCATCTGGTAAACTACCTTACCGCCCTGGAAAACGTCATGGTCGCCCAGTATTACCACAGCATGCCGGACGAAAAAGAAGCGCTGGAAGCCCTGGACCGGGTGGGCCTTTCCGACAGGGCCAAGCATCTGCCCAGCCAGCTTTCAGGCGGGGAACAGCAGCGGGTATGTATCGCCAGAGCCCTGATAAATTATCCCAGGCTTATTCTCGCCGATGAACCTACGGGAAATCTCGACGAGGCCAATGAAAAAATGGTGATTGATATTTTTACCAAGCTCCACCGGGAAGGCAGCGCCATTATCGTCGTAACCCATGATCCCGAAGTGGCCGAAGACGCGGGCAGAATCGTAAAACTCGAACACGGAAAAATAGAACGCATCATCGAAAACCGGGACGAAAACCAGCGGGGGGCATAGCCTGTCTACCTGATGAGCATGGCGTCGCCGTAGCTGAAAAACCGGTACCCCTCCCTGACCGCCAAATCATAACTTTCCAGTATCCACTCCCTGCCTGATTTTGTTGAACCGGGAGGCGTGGCAAAGGCCGAGACGAGCATAAGCAGGGTTGATTCCGGGGTATGAAAATTGGTAAAAAGCGCGTTTACTATTTTGAAGGTATAGCCAGGACGGATAAAGATGGCGGTGCTTCCCTCGCCGCGTTTGAGTTTTCCGTTGTCCCAGGCCGACTCAAGGGTGCGTACACTGGTGGTTCCCACGGCAATAATCTTTCCGCCCCCGGCTTTGGCACGCTCGATACGCGAGGCGTTCTCGTCGTCTATGGTAAATACCTCCTCGTGCATCGTGTGGTCCTCAATGTTTTCGGAGCGAACCGGGAGAAAGGTCCCGAGGCCCACATGGAGGGTAACAAAGGCTGTTTCCACGCCATGCTGCCGCAGCCTTTCGAGGAGGGCGGCGGTAAAATGGAGCCCCGCCGTGGGCGCGGCGGCCGAACCGGGAATCCTGGCGTACACGGTCTGGTAACGCTCGCTGTCCATCGGGGTGTCGTGCCGCCGTATATAGGGCGGCAGCGGCATACGGCCGTACAGGTCAAGCCATTGCTCGTCAATGGGAGGGTCAAAGCGGAGCAGGCGGAACTCACCGTCCTCCCCGACTATTTCCCCTTCCCTTCCGCCGTCAAAAACATAACGGCTGCCTGTACGCCTGCGCCTTACCCTCTTTGTCATTGTTTTCCACACCGAACCGGCGGGGCCTTCTTTTCCTTCCGGCAGCCTGTTCAAAAGGAGGAATTCGGTTTTTGCCCCTGTGGTACCGGAACATGCCGGAAGCCTTGCCTTGCGCACTTTTGAATTGTTCAACACAAGCAGCGATCCGGGTTCAAGAATATCGGGGAGGTCCTCCACCACGCGGTGGGTTCTTCCGCCGGTGCTCCGGTCAAGGACCATGAGGCGGCTTTTCCCCCGCTCCGCCGTTGGATACTGGGCAATGAGTTTTTCAGGCAAATCAAAGAAAAAATCTTTCGTTTTCACGGCTATGCTGTCCGGCGGACCTTAGCTAGGGGGTATCAAAAAGCGACGCTGTTTTGTTGCTTGCGTTTTTGGCCCCTTCCAGCCTGAGGTGTTTATAGGCAAGGGCGGTAACTACCCTTCCACGGGGAGTCCTCTGGAGCAGCCCTGTCTGGATGAGATAGGGCTCATAGTAATCCTCAAGGGTGTCAACAGCCTCTCCCACGGAGATGGCCAGGGTCTCGGCGCCTACAGGCCCGCCGCCGTACCGTTCAATAATCACTTTAAGAATTTCCCTGTCATGCTTTTCAAGGCCGAGTTCGTCGATTTCGAGCCGTTTGAGCCCCTCGGATACAACCCGGCCGGTAACAGAGCTTTCCCCGGCCACCTGGGCAAAATCCCGCATGCGCCGCAGAAGGCGGTTGACCACCCTGGGCGTACCACGGGACGACGACGCGAGAAGGGCCGCCCCGTCATCGCTCACGCTGACATTGAGGATGCCCGCCGAACGCCTGACTATGGCTTCCATGTCCGCTTTTTCATAAAAAGAAAAACGGCAGGTAATACCGAAACGGCTTATGAGGGGGCTTGCGACATTGCCCGCCTTGGTAGTGGCGCCTACCAGGGTAAAGGGCGGTATGGGTATGCGTATGGTCCTGGCGCCCGGCCCGGCGCCGATAATCCAGTCAAGCTCATAATCTTCCATGGCTATGTAGAGCATCTCCTCTATGGCCGGTTTGAGGCGGTGTATCTCGTCAATGAAGAACACGGTCTTTTCGCCTACCGTGGTAAGGATGCCGGCAAGGTCTTTGGGCTTTTCCAGCGCCGGAGCCGAAGTTACCTTGAACTCGGCGCCCAGTTCCCGCGCCACAACCTGGGCCAGGGTGGTTTTGCCCAGCCCCGGAGGGCCTATCAAAAAAAGATGGTCAAGGCTTTCGTTCCGTTCCCTTGCGGCGGAAATAAAAACCGCGAGGTTTTCCTTCATGGCCTTCTGGCCGAGAAATTCCTTGAGGGTTCTGGGACGCAGGGAAGGGTCCCTGTCGTCGTCATCAAAGGGAGTTTCGGGATGGGAAAGCCCCTGTTCAACCTGATCCTTAAAAACATCCTTTGGCTTTGCCTTTCCCACGCCGCGCTCCCTATTCCTGACAGATGAGCCCCGAGGCCTTTGCCTGGGAAAGGGCCTTTTCCGCCCTGGCAAGAAAATCTTCCAGGGTCATATCGGCCTGGGGTATCTGGGAAACAACGCCTATGTTAATCACCGCGTGCCTGTTCCCGCCCAGCGCGGCCTCGGCCTGGGAATATATTTCCTCGGCTATTTTCACCGCGCCGTTCATGCTGGTGTTGGGAAGCAGCACGGCAAAGAGGCCCCCGCCCATATACGCGGCCAGGTCAGAAGGCCGCCTCGCGTTACCGGCAAGAATATCCGCGGCGGTTCTGAAAAAGGCGTCTTCCGGGGCATTTTCCTCCCCGGTCCCGGCGGCTATGAGCAGCAGGGATACCGGCGTCTTTTCCCGGAACGAGCGTTTCCATTCCAGGGTTATTCTTTCGTCAAAACTCAGCCTGTTGGGGATGCCGGTTAC
>JAISDF010000141.1 GCA_031265025.1 Spirochaetaceae bacterium | reverse complement strand
CACTTCCTTGCCAGCCGCCCGTATTCTCCTCGCGGCCTCGGCCGAATACGGAAGTCCGGGCAGCACCGCGATGGTAAGGGGAAAAGGCAGGTTAAGAAAAGCGTCAAGCTCCCGCAGATTGTTTCCCGCGTCATCTATCACAAAAACCACTGTCCGCTTGCGGGGAAATTCAGGAGGCCGTTCAGGACGGACCGGCAACACCGCCGCAGGTCCCGATGAGCCTGACACCGGGGCGGCCGCCGGGTTTGACGGTCCTGGAGCCGGGACAGCCGATGGCCTTGTCGAGCCTGGAACCGGGACAGATGCCGGACTTGACACCGGAGCCGGGACAGCCGCCGGACTTGGCGGCTCCATCGCCGGGCCTGGCGGCTGCCTCGCCGGGCCTGACAAGCCTGGCGCGGCCGGGTTTTCCGGGGCAGCGCGCTCACCCACCGCCTGAGGCCGCTCAATAGCCTCTGCCTGTTCACCGGCTTCCTGTTTTTGCCCGGCCGCTGACGCACGGTACAGTACGACAAGCGTAAGGGCAAAGGCAGCGCAAATCAAAAATCCCGCGACGAACACAGCCCCGGCCCGGTCCGCGAAGCCCGGGCGCCGGCCTTTTTTATATTTTGGCTTTTTTTTCCGCCCTTTCCTGCTGGATACCTTCACTGGGAGAAAAGATAGGCTCTAAGCATGCCTAAAGTCAAGGGCGCTGACGGCCCCTACATGGCCTTAAGCAAATGAAACTTTTCGGGGTCAGACGCGGCGGCTGTCTTCATCTTTCTCAGGGCCTTCAATTCTATCTGCCGGACTGTCTCTGATGAAAGGCCCATACGGTCGCCTATCTTTTTAAGGGTATAGGGCTCCTGTCCGGTAAGCTGATACCGGTACATGAGTATGCGCCTTTCCCGCTCCTTGAGGCAGGAGAGGAAACGCATGGTCTCGGCATGTATTGATTTTTTCATCAGTTCCTGTTCGGGACTGTAGGTGTAATCCTCATAGACTTCCATGATGGAAGAAGTGTCGCTGCCCTCCGCGTCTGACTCAAGGGACACTATGTTGTTGGCGATGGTGAGCGTCTCGGTAACTTCGCTGACCGGAAGCTCGATTTCCCCGGCCACTTCGGTAAGGGAAGGCTGGCGTTTCAGGGTCTGGGTCAGGCTGTGATAGGCGGCCTGAATCTTTCTCAGGATCGCTTCTTTCCGGTGGGGCAGGCGTATGGACCTCCGTTTGTTGGAAAGGGCCCTGGATATGGCCTGCTTGATCCACCAGTTGGCATAAGTAGAAAAGCGCACCTGCCTGGCATGATCGTATTTTTCGGCCGCGTGAATGAGGCCCATATTTCCCTCCTGAATCAGGTCAAGAAAGGGAATATCCGGCACCATATAGGCTCTGGCTATCTTTACCACCAGTTTGAGGTTGGATTCAATAAGTTTACGTTTTGCGTCTTCATCGCCCTGTTGTATACGTCTGGAAAGTTCCAGTTCTTCTTCAAAACTGAGCAAGGGTATGTCTTTGATCTTGTTGAAATAGATTTTCAACGCATCATCCGACACCGCGTTTTTTTTAATTTGTCTGGTCCTGGTCATACATTATCCTTTGGACAAAAGTCCATGTTATACCTGCAAATTCCGTGCCAAGATTACCACTTTCGGAATGGTTTTTATATCTCGTTATCGGATAAAGAGTTATAGATTGAAATTTTGACATTCCGTATACACAATCATAAAAATAGTATACTATTTTATACATTATTTCTTTTCGCTATGTATGGAAAATTTAACTGTACTGTGCTATATTTCTCCCATGGAATATGGTATCACTTTCCAGGAACGGGGGCAGGACGTTCATTATTTTATCACCTGGTCAAAGCTCAACAAGGCTGACCGCTGGGAAATTAACGCCAAAGTGCCCTCTGTGGCGGGAATTTACGAGATTTACTGGATGGATGACCACGAACATCTGCGTATGCTTTCCGTGGGCTGTACCCATTTCGGCGGGCTCCGTACAGAGCTGCGCCGCCTTACCGACCCTGAACTGGTAGATGATCAGGCCGCCAAAAAAACCCTCAGCGAGGAAGAAATCTGGTACCGCTATTCTCCTACCAATTCCATCTCGGCTATGGCCGACATAGTGTGGTTTTTCAGAAAAACCTATTTCCCCGAAAACCCCGGCGTAAGCCATTCGGGTAAATACGAGAAGATATTTATCAACGAATCGGCGCCTGACAAACTCATTTGGGTTCCCTAAACTTCCGATAAGGAAGTATGAAAAGATTAACGTTTCTCTTCATTTATGTAATCGCATCGGGTATTACGGCGCTGTCCGCCCAGACCGCCGGTTTCAGGCAGGAAGGCATAGCGTCCTGGTACGGCGCGGAATTTGCCGGAAGGCCGACCGCGTCAGGGGAAATTTTCGACCCCAGGCTCATGACCGCCGCCCATCCCAGTCTCCCCTTCGGAACCGTCCTCAAGGTTACCAATCTGCAGAACAACCGCCAGGCCGTGGTCAGGGTCAATGACCGGGGCCCTTTTGTGGCCGCCCGTATCATAGATATTTCCCAGGGCGCCGCCGAAATTCTTGATATTGTTGCCACCGGGACCGCCCCGGTACGCATCGAGACCCTTACCGGGCAGACGGCAGCTCTGTCCCCATCTCCACCACAGGCTCCACAGGCCCGGACAGCCCCTGCCCAGCCGGTTCAAGCTCTGTCCCCAGCCCAGGCCCAGGGAAGCGCCGCGCCCCAGATCGAACCAGCGGCCCAGGCAGCTCTGTCCCCACAGGCTCCACAAGTTCCCCAGGCCCGGACGACCCCTACCCAGCCGGTTCAAGCTCTGTCCCCAATCCAGACCGGAGGCGGAATGGCAAGAATAATTCCCGGACCCGCTGAAAGTTCAAAAATATACCGTCTCCAGGTAGGGTCCTATAAACTCCCCCGCAACGCGGTCGACGCCTTTGAAAGGCTCAAATCCGCGGGTCTTGAGCCGGCCTATGAACAGTACGGTGAAATGTACCGGGTGGTACTTGTTGGGGTCAGGGGCAATGATATACAGTCAATGGCGTCAACGCTCGGCAGGGCCGGTTTTTCCGAAGTTTTAATCCGCGAGGAACGCTAAAGCACCGGACAGGCTCTTAGCATGAACAAACGCGCTGTCAGGGCGGATCTTTTATTGCTGCTCACCGCCGGTATCTGGGGTTTTGGCTTTGTCGCCCAGCGTTTCGGCATGGAATATGTCGGACCCTTTACCTATAACGCCATACGTTTTGTCCTGGGGAGCGTCTCGCTTCTTCCCCTTATTCTGTACTTCAAATCAAGCAGGGCAAAAAATCCCGAAAACCAGGACAAAAGAAATCCCGCGGGAACAGCCTTCCGGGCCTCTTTCCTTGCCGGTTCCCTGCTCTTTGTCGCCGTAGTTCTGCAGCAGCTTGGCATCATGTTCACCACCGTAGGGAACGCCGGTTTTATCACCGGCCTCTATGTGGTGCTCACCCCCATCTTCGGCATTGCCCTGGGAAAGAAAACCGGCGTTCCCACCTGGATAGGCGCTGTTTGTACCCTTGGAGGTCTTTACTTCATCAGCGCCGCCGGCCGTGTAAACCGCGTCAACCCCGGAGACATCCTCACCATCGCCAGCGCCGTATTCTGGTCCTTTCATGTTCTGCTTATCGACAGACTGGTACAGAAAACAGACCCCCTCATCCTCTCCTCGGGCCAGTTCGCCTGGTGCGGCTTCTATTCCTTTATCGCCGCGCTGCTTTTTGAACCGTCTGTTCCGTCCTGGGCGTCTTTCATCGCCCCCGGTTTCCCCCTCCAGCCCTGGCGCTCCCTGCCGGAATTCGCCGCCATCCTCACAGGCAGGATTTCCCCCGAAACGTTCTCACTGGGCGCTGCCCTCATTCCCATACTCTACGGCGGCTTTGCCTCGGTGGGCATAGCCTATACCCTCCAGGTAGTCGCCCAAAAAGACGCGCCGCCCGCCCACGCTACCATTATACTCTGCCTCGAAGGATGTTTTGCCGCCCTGGGAGGGGTCATCATCCTCTCCGAACACCTGGGGCCCTGGACCATACTGGGTTCTGTACTTATGCTTTCAGGCATGCTGATCACCCAGTGGGA
>JAISDF010000227.1 GCA_031265025.1 Spirochaetaceae bacterium | reverse complement strand
ACTCCGGAGGCAGGACCAAAAAGGCCATACTGGCCGACGCCCTTGAAGCCCTTATCGGCGCCTATTACCTTGACTCAGGCTACAAGGCCTCGGGCGTTTTTATCCGCCGTTTTATACAGGGCGAGATAGACCGGGCCTCAGACAGCCACTACACCAGGGACTTCAAGACCCTGCTCCAGGAATACAGCCAGAGGCTCTACCGTTCCTATCCCAGCTACCGGCTTTCGCGGAAGGCCGGCCCCGAGCATGAAAAGATGTTCTGGGTTGAAGTAAGCGTCAACGGAAAAAGCTACGGCCCCGGAGCGGGAAAGAACAAAAAAAGCGCCGAACAGGAAGCGGCCAGGCTGGCCTACGAAGAACTTGCCCTGCGGAAAGCGGGGACGGGCGCTGATAGTCATGAAGTGTAACGGCGGGGGTATAAATCACATAGAGGCCGGCGGATATTCCATAATATACATAACGTAAAGCATTTGACGTATCACCCGTCCCTCTCCCGTATCTTTCCGGCAATTTCAAGGAGCTTTTCCTTTCTGTTGAGTTCGGGGCTGACGAGGACGGCCTCAAGGAGTTCGTTCAGTATGCGCCCCATGGCCCTGCCCGGCTTGACGCCCAGCGCTATGAGGTCGCCGCCGTTAATCGCCAGGTCTTTGATGGACAGGGCCTCGTTCCGACTCAGGATGCCGCTTACCCTGTCTGTCAGGGGAAGGAGCAGTTGCGGCGGCGGGACTTCGCCTGAGGTCCCGTAGGCGTCGGCACGGCGGAGGGCGTACAGGGCGGGGAGGTTTTCCTCGCCGGCCCTGATGATAAAGCGCCGCACCGCCGCGCTGGTCCAGTCTTCCTCATAGTGGAACATGTGCTGTCTGATAAGATGAATTGTTTTCGTGATGATGTCATTGGAATACTTGAAGCGCTTCAGTATGCCCAGGGCGAGGGCCGCCGAGCGTTCCTCATGGCGGTAAAACGTATAGCCGCCTGAACTGTCCTGCGCGCGCGCATCGGGTTTCCCTATGTCGTGGAGCAGCGCGGCCAGGCAGAGTACGAGCCTTGAGTCCGCTGCGGGAAGGGCGGCGTCCCGCGCGGCAAAATCGCAGCTTAAAAACGAATGGTCAAGCACGTCAAAGCGGTGAAAGCCTTTTTGTTCAACTCCCCGGCAGCGGCTTAACTCGGGGAGAAACGCTTCAAGCAGGCCGGTTTGTTCCATGAGACGCAGGCCACGGGAGGGGAGATCCGATACCAGCATTTTGTCCAGCTCTTCCCTAACCCGCTCAATGGCCACCTGTGCCGTGGAAGGAAGGGCCGGGGCAATGGCGGCAAGGGTATTTTCTTCAAGTTTGAAATCAAGCTGGGAGGCAAAGCGCAGCGCCCGCAGGGGCCTGAGCCCGTCTTCGCCAAAGCGCTCCTCAGCCCTGCCCACACAGCGTATAAGTTTTTTCCGTATGTCATTCCGGCCGCCAAAGGGATCGGTCATGCTCCCGTCGGGAAGGCGTATCGCCACGGCGTTCATGGTGAAATCCCTGCGGGAAAGGTCCTCCTCGATGGTCGCCGCGTAACGTACCGAGTCGGGTCGCCTCCCGTCACTGTAGGCCGATTCGGTTCTGAACGTGGTGGTCTCTATGGAGCGGCCCCGGTGCCGTATGGTAACTGTTCCGTGCCTGATTCCCGTGGGAATGACCCTGCGAAACATGGCAATGACTTCCTCGGGCCTCGCGTCGCTCGCGAGATCCCAGTCATTGGGATTCTTGCCCAGAAGCAGGTCCCTGACCGCCCCGCCGACAAGATAAACCTGTTTTCCCCGTGAAGTGAAAACCCCGGCCACTTCCTTCAATATGGGATGAATGAACACCGCGCTCACACCGGCACTATACTATATTCTCAGCCCCTTTGAAAATGGATATACTCGATTTAACTTGAACTTGACTTAACTTGTTTAGGAGGAAGCATGCGGGGGATCGCGTTTATAGGAGGCGAAGGGCCTTCCCCTGAAATCAGCGGGAAGCTCGCAGGAGAGGCCGATCTCTGCGCCGCCGCCGACTCGGGACTCATGGCGGCGGAGGAGGCGGGGCTTCATCCTGACTGGATAACAGGCGACATGGATTCCCTTGACGATATGTCCCGGCTCGAAAAATACCCGGCGGACAGGGTCATCCGGTATTCCCATGACAAGGACTACACGGACACCGAACTGGTCCTGGAACTGCTGTGGAGCCGGGGCTGTGACGAGGTCTGGCTCATAGGCGGGGGAGGGGGGCGGCTTGACCACCTCCTGGCCATACGTTCCCTTTTTGAGCGGGAAAAAGCCCCCGACCGCTGGATTACCGCCGGGGAAGACAGTTTTTGCCTTGACAGCGCCAAGACAGACGCAAGGGAATTTACCCAGGCCCGCTCCGGGGTTTCGGTGTTTCCCCTTGGAAACGGGCCCTGGAAGATTTCCAGCGGGGGCCTCAAATGGCCCCTTGACACTGTGGCGTGGAACAGGGGTTTTGCCGGCGTGAGCAACGAGGCCCCGGAAGGCCGGTTCAGCGTTTCAGTAAGCGCGGGCCGTTTTCTTGTAATACTGGAGGCCGGGACAAGGCGGGGGGTACTTCAAAATATATGATTTTTCATACATGATGAGAATTTACTTTACGTATCAGGGTTCATTCTCCTGTAATATGCGGCTGATTACCGCATCGGAACCCTGTTCCAGGGCAAGGTATTTGAGCAGCACAGGGTATTTGGTCAAAAGTTCGCCATAGCGGGTCAATTCGTCAAAGCGGAGCTGGCTGTTCATGCGGTTCTGGGCCGCGCTGAGGGTATCGGGCCTGAGCGTATCCGTCTGGCGGGCAAG
>JAISDF010000164.1 GCA_031265025.1 Spirochaetaceae bacterium | reverse complement strand
GAACCGCTCTGCTGCCTCGCCTCGCGGATTATGCGCCGCCAGCGTTCGGTCTTTTGGGACCCGCTCCGGGGCTGTGAATAAGCCGAAAAAAAGGGAACCACCCCGCTCAGGGCCCCTTCGGCGGCCTGGCGGACTATGATATCCATTTTCGCGCTTCGCGGCATGGCCTGAAAAAGAATTATCCGGGCCTCCGGGACGCCCGCCGCTATCGCCGCCTCCGCCGTCCCTGCCTCCACCATCTCTGCCGTTACCACCTCCGCCGTCCCGCCGGGGACATGGCCGAGGCAGACGCCGGTAAGGACAGCGCCGTCCGCCGCGTCAACGCGGACCGTTACCGGAGCGCCGCCGGGAAGCAGGGCGGGAAAGCTGTCCCCTGTTTTAAGGCGGCGCACCCTGGCCAGGTAATGGTAGTCTTTTCCGCCAAGAAACACCCGTCCTTCCCGGTCGGGAGGAAGGGGCAGCAAGAACTGTTTCACAACTTTCCCTGTGCTTTCATTCTTGGGAAAACATCAGGAGGCCTTGGCCATGTCGTCTTCTTTTTCAGCTTCTTCCTGAAGATCCCTGAGCGTCCTGGTCGTCCTGATAAGCCGGGCATAGCTTCCGTTCCGCAGTATGTCTACCGCGGCCTGAAGCTGGACATCGTAATCAAGATCGTAGACCGGGGCAATGACCGTGCGGTTCTGCTCGTTGCGTATAAGCCGCCGCAGGAGGGCGCTGTCAATCTGAAAGTCCCGGTTAAGGTCCCGCACCAGGGCGTCAAGCTGGGCCGCTGTGGGCCGGGGATTGTCCTTGACGAATTCGGGGATGCGGTTTGACCTGATAAGATTGCCTAAGGCTTCTTCAATCTCAGGACCGTATTCGGGGAAGGTAACTTCAAGGTCGGGCGGTATGCCTATCTTGTCGATATTCACATCGCTGGGAGTATAGTAACGGGCCGTGGTAATCTTGAAACCCGAAACATCGTCAATGGGATACACTTGCTGCACCGAACCCTTGCCAAAGGATTTTTCGCCCACAAGATAGGCGCGGCCCCGGTCCTTGAGCGCGCCCGCGACAATTTCCGATGCCGACGCCGACCCCCTGTTGATGAGGACGATAATGGGCACGGACGCCGGTACAACAGAACCGCGCCGGGCATTGCGGACCATGTTCTCCTGGGGAATACGGGACCTTGTGGATACCACCACGCCGCCGTCCAGGAAAAGGTCGCTTATGCCAATGGCCGCCTCCAGAAGCCCGCCGTAATTATTACGGAGGTCAATCACCAGATTGCGGTAGTTCTTTGTCTGGAAAAACTCAATGGCCTCCCTGGAGCGGTCCACCGTCATGGGAGTAAAGGTGAGGATTTTAAGATAGCCAATGTCGCCTATCATTTCGTATTTAACCGTGGGAACCTCAATGACCGCCCTCACCAGAGCCACGGGGAATTCAAGCCGTTCACCCCTGCGTATAACAAGATTCACCTGTACGCCGGGCTCGCCCCTGAGCCGGGCAAGCACCTCGTCCATAGTCAGCTTGTCGGTAGTTTCACCATTTATGGATATGATGAGATCGCCGGGATTGATACCCGCCCGCCAGCCCGGAGTATCCTCAATGGGAGACGCCACCTCCACATAGGGCGGAGCGCCGCCGGGACCCTCGCCCACAGGCTTGGAAATATACAGCCCCACGCCGCCAAAACTCCCCTGGGTAGTCTCGCTGAGATCGGCCATTTCGGCCTCCGAAAGAAAAACCGAATGTACATCGCCCAGCGCCTCAAACATACCCCGCATGGCCCCTTCGTAGAGGGAGCGGGGGTCAGGCTCGTCCACAAAGCGGCGCTGAATAAAATCAAACACATTCTGCATAATGGAAGTATAGCGCTTGCTGTCCGCCTCGCGGTTCTGGGCCTCCACATGGGACGCCGACACGAGTATAAAAACACCGGCAAAAAATACGGTCGCGGCAATCCAGAGAACCGCCCGCCCTTTGTTTTTCCCTGTAGCCTCAGGAAGATTATTCTGAAATTCCATCATTGTTTTATTGTAAAGCCAGGACGGATTTTGTCAATGAGGCGCGCCGGGCAGCCGTTACACAGCCAGATCGAAAAAACCGGTGCTGAGTCCCCCTTGACCGGCTTAGGGAACAGCCCCGCCAGTTTTGAAACAAAAACCTAAATGAGCCTTTTCAAAACATGATGGTCAACCCGGACAAAGATGGTCCTGTCGAATACCAGCCTACCTAGCTGCGGCGAGCTGTTCTGCTACAGATTCCGCCGCAATCCGGCCTGTAGTAGACGCGATCTGGAGGCATCCGACCGCCACAATGATACCATCATAATAGTTACGGGAAGTGGTGAGTCCGGAAGCATACAAATTGGGTATCACGGATCCATCCACCCGTGTTACCTGATGTTTGAGGTTAGTCCTCACACCGCCAGACATATCGTTGGCAACAAAGGTATAACGCACCGCATAAAAGGGGCCTTGGGTAACCGGAACCAAAAGAGAGGGATCTTTCTGAAAATCTGTATCTCTGCCAGCAGTGCATAGGTCATTGTAGTGTGAGACAGTAGCTAAAAAAGTTGGCTCATCAACACCGATATATTTTGCGAGGATCTCAAGGGCATCGGCCTTGTAATAGGGACCATTCGACTGGGCCAAACGGTCATAGTCCGCCCTACGGCCAAGCTTGTCTATCAGAGCAGCATCATGTATAGCTATAAATCCACTGGGAGTACCAGCCTGGGTGTAAATCAGGTGGCGTAGCCCGTGGGTTTCACTGCTCCGCCTAACTCCCTTGAAGTCCACAAAGAGAACGTTGTTTGAGGTATCGGTAACCGGACTATCTCCGTTTATCGTAGTACGACCCTGAACTGGAAACGCATAGGGGGTCACTGCTCCC
>JAISDF010000130.1 GCA_031265025.1 Spirochaetaceae bacterium | reverse complement strand
ATCATAGTTACCGACGACGGTTCCCGCGGCCGCAAGGCCCTTGTTACCGAGCCCCTCAAGGAGCTCTGTTCCGGCGCGGCCAGGCCCGATATGACCGTCGCCATAGGGCCGCCCATTATGATGAAGTTCTGCGAAAAGACCACCGCCGAATTCGGCGTGCCCATAATGGTTTCGCTCAATACCATCATGATAGACGGAACCGGTATGTGCGGCGGCTGCCGGGTCAACGTGGGCGGCGAAACCAAATTTGTCTGCGTTGACGGTCCTGAATTTGACGGCCATAAGGTTGATTTTGACAACATGATGATACGCATGAAGGCGTTTAAGGAACGGGAAGACCAGGACCGTCATAAGTGCCAGCTTGTGGTATAAGGAAGCTGTATGAGTAGTAAGACCAGTGAAGAACTTGAGATTGAAGCAAAGGCGCTGCTCTCTCCCTTTTTGAACCGTAAGGCCGGGGGAGAAAAGATTTCCCCCAGGGACCGCCTTTCCATACCGGCCCAGGAAATGCCGGCCCAGGATGCCCGCGCGAGGAGCGGTAATGTTGAAGAAGTGGCCCTGGGCTACGGCGAAGCCCAGGCCCGCCTTGAGGCCGAGCGCTGCCTGGGCTGCAAGAACGAGCCCTGCGTCGCGGGCTGCCCGGTGCAGGTTCCCATACCCCGCTTCATCGCCGAAATCCAGAAAGGCGATTTCAAGGCCGCCGCCGATGTCATAAAGGAGACCAATCTCCTTCCCGCCGTATGCGGCAGGGTCTGTCCCCAGGAAAAGCAGTGCCAGGCACAATGTACGGTAGGAAAGAGCCTTAAAGACATAGGCAAGGCCGTGGCCATAGGGAGGCTTGAGCGTTTTGCCGCCGACTGGGAGCGGACCAACGGCAGGGTAACAACGCCCGCCGTAAAGCCGCCCACCGGAAAAAAAGCCGCCATAATCGGGTCCGGCCCCGCCGGTCTCACTGTCGCCGCCGATGTCGCCAGGGAAGGACATGAGGTTGTCATATTCGAGGCCTTCCATAAAACCGGCGGCGTCATGGTATACGGCATCCCCGAATTCCGCCTCCCCAAGGCCATAGTTCAGGAAGAGGTAGATCTTCTCAAGAAAATGGGGGTAAAGATCGAAACCAATTTCCTTGTGGGAAGAACAAGGACCATCATGGACCTGCTTGAAAAGGACGGCTATGGCGCGGTTTTTATCGGCGTAGGCGCGGGGCTCCCCAAATTCCTCGGCTGTCCCGGCGAAAACTACGCCGGCGTTTTCAGCGCCAACGAATACCTTACCAGGGCTAATTTGATGAAGGCCTACGACGCCGGCCGCTCGGACACGCCCATGTTCAAGTCAAGGATAATTACGGTCATAGGCGGCGGCAATGTGGCGATGGACGCAGCCCGCATGGCCCTCCGCCTCGGCGCGGAGCAGGTTCATATCATCTACCGCCGTACCAGGGACGAAATGCCCGCCAGGGCCGAAGAAGTGGATCACGCCATGGAAGAAGGAGTGGTCTTCAACTTTCTGCGGAATCCCAATAAAATACTCGGCGATGACAAGGGGCTGGTAACCGGCCTTGAACTTCAAAAATTTGAACTCGGTGAACCTGATGCTTCCGGCAGGAGGAGCCCTGTCGCCGTACCGGGTTCGGAATATGTCTTTGACTGTGATACGGTCATCGTGGCCCTGGGGAATGAATCCAATCCCCTGCTTACCAAGACTACCGCCGGCCTCACGGTTGACCGCAGGGGCCGCATCGTGGTTGACAGCGGCCAAAAGACTTCCCTTGACCGGGTCTATGCCGGCGGGGATATAGTGCTGGGCGCCGCCACGGTAATACTTGCCATGGGCGAGGGCCGCCGGGCCGCCGCGTCCATCAACGAGGCGTTGCGATAATGAACAGGGGGAAATTTTTTGCCTGCGTGTTCTGCGCGGTGCTGCTTTCCCTGCCGGGTTTTTCCCAGGAGACAAGGCCCGACGCCCTGCGCAGTTACCGCATAGGCCGCGATCTGGAAGCCCGCGACAGGCTTCAGGACGCGAGGCCCTATTACGATGAGGCCATCAGAATATGCCTTGAGGAAATAAACCTGAACGCCGCCAACATGGATTCCTATACGGTGCTTACCTGGGCCCTCCAGCGGCAGAACCGTTATGCTGAAGTTATCGAGTGGGGCCAGCGCGGGCTCAGGGTACAGGACAATGATTTCCGCATCATCGAAACCATGGGAGAGGCTTCGTTCTATCTGAACCAATACGCCCAGTCACTGCGTTATATGCAGCGCTATGTTGACGGGAATCCCCAGGGGGAACGGATATCGGTGGCGTTCTTCTTTATTGGTGAGATTTACCGGCTCCAGCAGAAGTACCGTCATGCCGACATTGCCTATACTACCGCTGTGCGCTTTGAGCCAAGCCTTGCCCTGTGGTGGTACCGCCTGGGTACGGTCCGCGAATCGGCGGGGGAATATCCAAACGCGGCCGAAGCCTATGAGCAGGCCCTGAGGCTCAACCCCAATTACCGCGAGGCATCCGAGGGCCTTGTCCGTTCCCGCCGTTAGGAGCTACTGGCTTACAAATTCCGCGCCCCGCTCGTCCATAACCGTAAGGCTCGACAGGGCAATGTACAAATAGGGATAGCCGTCTTCATCGTATGTTTTAAGGACGCCTGTCGCCTCAACCCAGTCGTCGATGTCCGGGTACACTCCGTCCCCTTCCCATGCCACTTCAAAACCGGCGTTTCCGTCAGTCCCGCAGCAGCCGGGACCGTAGCGTATCACAAAACAGTACTCTTTCCCGGTGTAGCCTTCCCGCTTAAAGAGGCCCTCAAGACGTATTCCCTTTCCAAGGTAATCATCGGGGTTAAGGTAGACATCGTTGGTCTGGGCAATAAACAGTTTTTCTTTTATGTCGACAATAGCGCCTTCGGGGATTTGCGCCGGAGAAAAAGAAGGCGGCAGGACATGGACGGGCGGGGCTGGCACCTCTTCCGTTCCGGCGTTTTCGGTTCCGGCGCTTTCGGGCAGCAGTACCTGTAAAGCCGTTCCGGTGTTTTTTGAAAGCGACCCGTAGGACAGGCCCGCCTTGTTTTTACAGCCCAAAACAGACAAGGCAAGGAACACGCCTAAAACCAGCAGGGGTACAGGGCTTCTCCTGACAGATGCCGGGTCAAAAACAGTCTTTTCTTTTTTCATGCTTTTTCTCCTCAACGCGCATCCGCGCGTATGGTTTTGGACGCCGTGTTTATCAGCCAGAA
>JAISDF010000123.1 GCA_031265025.1 Spirochaetaceae bacterium | reverse complement strand
CTCTTGTTTCTGCTGAGATTATAGGCGTAGCCCACCCCAAGGGCAGGTATGGCGATCCTGCTGAGGTAAAAACGGACGCCCGCCGATACGCCCTGATCCCAGCAGCGGCCCAGTACAGGTCCTTCCGAAACCACTCCCTCCCAGGCGGCGAGAATCGAAAGGACGCCGGCGGAGAAGGAGGCCAGGCTTTTTTCCAGGCCGCCTGAAAATCCCGCGTAGCTTCTGGCCGAGAAATCCTGGGGCAGTATGTTTATGTGTACCGATGACGGGCTGTTTTCAAAAAGAATTCCCGCGCCGCCCTCATAGAGCAGCGTTGAACGGAGCAGCAGCCTGAAACCGGGAAGCAGGGATTGCTGAAAATTGACGGAGATGCGGCCTGAATGATAGGAGGACGTATCAATGCCGAGATTGTAGGTATAGCCCGCTGAAAGACGCCGCTCCGAAAGGAGGTAGCCGTCCCAACTGCTGTCCCGTACGGTCAGGGTAGGGCCGAAACCTGTTGTCATGGCGTCAGAGCCCGGCGGATTAAGGGCGGAGCCCCTGTCGGAAAGATAGCGTCTGTTAAAGGAAACGTTAAACGCCAGGGTAAACGGCTCCGAGGGAGCGTAACTGATACCCGCCTGGGCTGAAACCGAGTTAAGGGTAAAGCGCCTGAAAACAGTCTCTTTCTGGTCTTGATCTTCCCGTTCCGAGCGGCCGTAAAAACCGGCAAGGTTCCAGCCGGGAATCCCTTCCCTGTCGGGGGTATTCATATACATGGCCGTAGCCATCCAGCCCTTGTTTCCGTACATGCCGCCCAGTATCATCTTGTCGTTGAGTCCGAAGGCATTGGCGTCCATAAAGGCACCGCCCCCTATTATGGAACCTGACGATACCATGACAAAGGGAAAGGGAATGATGGACCATTTTTCGGCCACACGCACATAGAGGACTCCTGTCCCGTTGTCGTCCTGTATCATGACATCCAGGGGTTCAAGTATGCCGCTGTCCATTACCGCCGCTCTTACCTCGTCAAGATCAAGGGAAGCGGCGTCCCTGCCCACAAATTTTTGCAAAAACCCCCGGGCCACATGGGGCTTTGTTCTTTTGAGGCCGTCAACAACGACCCTTGTTATTACACGCTCCGCGGCGGGGCTCGTTGTTTCCAACGTCGCTGTTTCCAGCGCCGTGGTTTCAGGCATTCCGGCTTCCTGGGAAAAAACAAAACCGGAACATGCCGCAAGGAACAGGGCCGCGAAAGAAAGGCTTTTTGATATGGACATTGTGTTCCGGCTTTTTTAGAGGGCCCTGACAAGCCAGCCCTTGGTATCAGGGAGCAGGCCGTACTGTATGCCCTTGAGGGTATCCCGTATTTCGGCGCTCAGTTCCCCGGTCTTGCCGCCGTTAAAGATTGTTTTTTTGCCCTTATAGGTCAGCGATTCAATAGGCGTTGCCCCTGCCGCGGTTCCGCTGACAAAACATTCCCTGGTTTCGGCCAGTACCTCATCAATGGAAATTTTCCGCTCCGAAACCTTTACCCCCTTGTCGCGGGCAAGTTCTATGATGCTTGCGCGGGTGATGCCGGGAAGTATGGTATCCCCCAGTTCAGGAGTCGCCAATTCGCCTGATTTCAGGTAGAAGAAAATATTGCAGGAAGAACCTTCCTCTACATAGTTCCGGTCAACCGCGTCAAGATAGATACATTCCATATAGCCCGCCTCGGCGGCCTCGTGTTTGGCCAGCGCCGAGATAGTATAGTTTGAAGCGGCCTTGATCCAGCCGGTTCCCTTTGGAGTGGCCCGTATGCGGTCGGTAACAACGGCGTCGGAGTTGCCGCCTGAAAAATACGAACTTACCGGGGTATTGATTACCACTACCCAGGGTTCCCGCGAAATATTGACCCCTATGCCGCCTTCGGCCAGGGTAAAGGGCCGTATATAAACAGAGTCGGCGCTCATGAAAGAATCTTTTTCCCATTCTTTTTTGTACACCGGGCTGAACCCCAGGCCGGCATTGCGCCTGACAGTCTCTATGCAGGCGGCAAGAAATTTCTCCTCGGGAAAACCGGGCATATAAAGGCCTTCCATGGACTTCCTGAAACGCGCCGCGTTCCGGTCCGGCCGGAAAAGCGCGAGGCCGCCGTCTTTCTGGGGCATGGCCTTGAGCCCTTCAAAACAGGAAAGACCGTACTGGCTTGTATAGTTTACCAGGGGCATATCGTCAAAACAATTGCGGGCATTTTGCAGGACGCCGCGCTCGGTTTCGCTAAGGCGCGATTCTTCCTCAGCGGTTTTGGATGTTTTCTGAATGTACTCTTCGCTCCACTGTTTTGAACCGTACTTGGCCCGGTAGCTGACCGGGTAGCTGCTTAACGCAAAAGCCATAATCCAACTCCTTTCTCAAACGCCGGAATGTAGTTTCAATATACCAAATACCGGGGGGAAGTACAATACTTGCCCCCGGTTTCATCCGGGTACTATTGTAGCGGGACGGTTTTTTGTTATAGTTGGGTATGGCACTTAATTGCGGTATTGTGGGGCTTCCCAATGTCGGGAAGTCGACGATCTTTCAGGCCCTGAGCGGCGCCAGGGCCGAAGCGGCCAATTATCCCTTCTGTACGATTAATCCCAACGTGGGTATAGTCAATGTCCCTGACGAGAGGCTTGCGAAACTCTCCGGGATATTCAAGCCTGAAAGGACCATTCCCGCGGCGGTGGAATTTGTTGACATTGCCGGTCTTGTCAAAGGGGCCTCCAAGGGGGAGGGGCTGGGCAACCAGTTTCTTTCCCATATACGGGAAGTCGGGGTCATAACCCAGGTGGTACGCTGCTTTGACGATCCGGACATCATCCATGTGTCCAATAAAGTAGATCCTGCTTCCGATATGGAAACCATCAATATTGAACTGGCTCTGGCCGATCTTGATACCCTTTCAAAGCGCCGGGAAAGGGCGGAGCGGACCCTCAAGGTACAGGCCAAGGCCGAACAGAAACAGGCCGAGGCCGTTCTTTCCGTCCTGGACAAGATAGGGCCGGCCCTTGAAAACGGAAAACCTGTCCGTTCGGTTCCCCTGGATGATGACGAAAAAGCGGCCGTGTATGACTGCCATTTTATTACCGTCAAGCCCCAGCTCTATGTGTGCAATGTGGATGAGGAAGAAATGCGGCGCATAGCCGGAGGCGGCGCTCCCTGCGCCCATGTGGAAGCCGTGCGCGGGCGGGCCGCTTCCGAAGGGTCTGAGGCGGTGCCGATATGCGGCAAATTCGAGGCTGAACTTGGGAGCCTTGAGAGCGAAGCAGACCGTCTTGCCTTTCTTGAGGAATTGGGCCTTAGGGAGCCGGGCCTCTCGGTACTTATACGCGCGGCCTACAGGCGTCTGGGGCTCAGGACCTTTTTTACCGCCGGCGCCGACGAATGCCGCGCGTGGACCATACATGAGGGGGACAGCGCCCCCAAAGCCGCCGGGGTAATCCACAGCGATTTTGAGAAAGGCTTTATCAAGGCCGAGGTGTATTCTTACGACGCCCTTCTCGAATACGGCAGCGAGGCAAAAATAAAGGAAGCCGGCAAATACCGTGTCGAAGGCAGGGAGTACATTGTACAGGACGGGGACGTGATGTTCTTCAAATTCA
>JAISDF010000075.1 GCA_031265025.1 Spirochaetaceae bacterium | reverse complement strand
TCACGGACAAGAACCAGCGCGTTACCCGGCGGAAGATCAAAGGGTCCGTCAAAGGCCGCGCCCCGCTGTCCTGAAGAAGCCGCCATATCTGAAGGAAAGACGGCCAGGGTTTTGGCTTCGTCAGCCCTTTGACCGCCGCCCGTACACCCGGCCAGGCATCCCGAGAAAACCAGCAGGTATAGCGCGGCGTTCTTCATCACATTAGGAACCGCTTCCCGTGCCGCCCTGCTGCTGCTGTTGGTTTTGCTGGTTCTGCGCGGCGTACTTGCGGAGATCGCTCAGGGCTTGTCTGGCCCGGTCCTGAACAGGACGTATATAACGGCCCTCGGCGATGCGCATAAGCACATTGATGGCGTCGGGGCTTCTGATGCCGTTGTTTCTTTCGGCCAGGGTCTCAAAGGCGTCAATGGCCGAAAGGGCAAGAAGATTGTCCGGAAAGGTTACGTCGAATTTTCTGACTATAAAGGCAATGGTAGCGACCGTTTCGTCATTGTCGTTTAACCCTATCTTGCCCAGGGATTTGACCGTTTCCTGGAGCACCATGGGCTCCCGGTCAACCACAAGCATCCTGAGAAGCGAATCCCTGGCTTCGGGAGTACCCATTTCGCCCAGGTATCTGGCCGCTTCCCGGCGTATATCGGGAAAATCGTTGACCAGCCTGTTGTTTTCCCTGGCCTGGTTGAGCACACCCTCAAGGCCCATGTATTCCAGGGCGTCACGGATTTCCCTGCTGGTATTTCCCCGGTCAATGGCCTCGCCTATGTACTGGAGAGCCAGGAGTTTCATTTCCCTGGAATCCGCATGGCTTTGTTCCCGTATGACCATGAGTTCCACCGACTGCTGCAGGTACGATTCTTCAACCGACATTTCCCGCTGGCTTGAATTCTGCTGTTGTGCCGGTACGGCCAGCGTAACCGTACATACTACCGCGAACACGGCAGCGAAACGTTTCATGGTGAGTGTCATAGTTCCTCCCTCGCCTCTAATTCATTATCTTCCAGCTTTCGCCGGTTTTTTCAAGCTCATACAATCTGAGCCTTTGTCCGTTTGGGGTAAGGGTATAGGCCTTTACCCGGTTTTGACTGGTAAATTCAATATCGTCCACCCGGTCATTGGCGCGGGAGGGGACTACCACATGGTTAAAATAATCCTCAGGGGAATTGAGTACGATTCTTTGCTGTCGGAGCCGGGCCGAGGCGGAAGTCTGAGCCAGGAAATCCGGCGAACTTATGTAGCGCAGATAGTTTTCGCTCAGATGCGAAACCCAGGTATGGTAGTCCCTGGCCCGTATGATGCCGTTAAGGTCCTGGATCAACTGCTGTACATCGACTTTGGTTGAATCGAATATTTCCTGGGTGATGGTCGCGGGGTCAAAGTTCTCGTCAGGCGGCTCATCGGGAACCGCCGGTTCGGGATCGGGCTCTTGGATAACCGCCGCCGGAGGAGGGACCGGGCTGGAAGGCTGCCCGGCACAGGACAGCAGGACCAGGAAACAGGGCAGGACAAACAATAATATTGATGAAGTAAGATTCTTCATAATGTTTATATAATATACAAGGATTGGAATTCAGTCAAATGCCTCATAATCACTATAGCCTATATTATCGGTAAAAAACCGTACTTTTGGATATTTTCTGCCGGAAAAGCCCCGCGGCCCGCCGCGTCCCGGCCTTTTGCGGCAGAAACCCCTAAACCCCCAGGCGCGCCGGTAAAAAAACCTTGACCATCGGCTTTTTCCCGATTATGCTTGGCCTATGGACAGGGCCGCTTTTCCCGGGTCTTTTGACCCCATAACCTACGGTCATCTTGATATAATCAGGCGGGCCAGCATACTCGTCGAGAAATTGTTTGTGGTGGTGGCGGTAAACAGGGAAAAAAAGTACCTTTTCAGCAGCGAAGAACGCATGTCCATGGTGCGGGAACTGGTAAAACCCTGGAAAAATGTCGAAGCGGTGTTCTGCGATACCCTGATCGTGGAATTTGTCAAGGAGCGGAATATTCCGGTATTGATACGGGGGGTGAGGAGCGTCATTGACTTTGCCTACGAATACGAACTTTCCATGATAAACCGCGGCCTTGATACCCAGGTGGAGACCGTTTTTATGGCCGCCGATCCGGCCTATTTCGTGCTCAGGTCCTCATCCATCAAGGAACTGGCCTCTTTGGGAGGAGATGTGTCTTCCATGGTCCCTCCCCTGGTTGCCGAAGCCCTGAAAGTCAAGTATACTGAACCATAGTGAATTCACGGCGGCTTTTTCAATGTATTGTAAAAGGCCCCGGATACTCCCTTTTCTATCTTGACACTTTATGGTGTTTTTGTTATTTTGAATATGGAACAAGGGAAACATAAGCGAGGATAAGAGTATGGCTGTACCGAGATCGAAAACGTCAAAGGCAAGAACACGCCGGAGACAAACCCTCAACATGAAATTGTGTTCCCCGACCCTGGTAGAATGTTCAAGCTGCGGCAACAAGGTGCTGCTTCACCGGGCGTGCCCCAAATGCGGTTTTTACCGGGGTAAACAGGTCATTGTTCCTGAATCAAAGACCTAAAGTTATTCCAAAGGAGAAGAGGAACCATGGACGATTTATTTGACAAAATCAAAAAATTAATCGCCGATAAGCTGGAGATTGACGAAGGAAAAATCACCCTTGACGCTTCCTTTCGTCAGGATCTGGGCGCCGACAGTCTTGATACCTATGAACTGGTCTATGCCATTGAGGAAGAAATGGGAATTTCCATCCCTGATGAAAAAGCCAATGAATTCGAGACTGTCAGGGACGCCTATGAATACATAAAATCCCAGCAGAAGTAAACCATGGCGGATCGCCTTTCCCGCGCGGTCCCGGTTCTTCCGGAGCTTTCTTCCGGGAGAAAGAAAGAGCTGGCGGCTTTTCAGAAGACCGCCGGTATAAGGTTCAAGAGCCAGAAGCTTTTGAACCTTTCTTTCATGCACCGTTCCATATCAAATGAATCAAACAACAAAATCAACAACGAAAGGCTTGAGTTTCTTGGCGACGCCATACTGGGGGCGGTAACCGTTACGCTGCTCTACACCCTTTTCCCCGACCGCAGCGAAGGGGATTTGGCAAAGATAAAATCCGTGGTAGTTTCCGAGGAGATACTTTCGGGCATTTCCCTGGAACTGGGCATAGACCGCCTGCTCATACTGGGTAAGGGTGAAGACCACTCCGGAGGCAGGACCAAAAAGGCCATACTGGCCGACGCCCTTGAAGCCCTTATCGGCGCCTATTACCTTGACTCAGGCTACAAGGCCTCAGGCGTTTTTATCCGCCGTTTTATACAGAGCGAGATAGACCGGGCCTCTGACAGCCACTACACCAGGGACTTCAAGACCCTGCTCCAGGAATACAGCCAGAGGCTCTACCGTTCCTATCCCAGCTACAGGCTGTCGCGGAAGGCCGGCCCCGAGCATGAAAAGATGTTCTGGGTTGAGGTAAGCGTCAACGGAAAAAGCTACGGCCCCGGAGTGGGAAAGAACAAAAAAAGCGCCGAACAGGAAGCGGCCAGGCTGGCCTACGAAGAACTTGCCCTGCGGAAAGCGGGGACTGGCGCTGATAGTCATGAGGTGTAACGGCGGGGCTTCGTTAAAATTCTAAAACAGCACAATTGACTTTTTTTCTCCGGTATTTCATACTCACCGTACCGAGCGGCATAGAGCATAAGTCCAGGTGACTTACGCTTCTATGCCGCTCTTTTTTTGGAGGTTTTTATGGAAACGATTCAAACAGAGC
>JAISDF010000238.1 GCA_031265025.1 Spirochaetaceae bacterium | reverse complement strand
GCCGCGCGTATGTCCTCGGCTATGGCCTGGGCGTCCCGCTTGTCCGTATCGGGGAGCAGGACGGCAAACTCGTCGCCGGAAAGCCGCGCGGCTATGTCCCCGGAACGGAGATTGCCGCGTATGATTTCCGCCGTGGAAACGATCACCTTGTCCCCGGCAACGGTGCCGAAGCGGTTGTTGATTTCATGCACCCGGTCAAGGTCCATCATAAGGAGGGCCATTTTCCGTAAACCGACCGAACTGTGGTCAAGGCGGTCCTTGATGGATTCCTCAAGAAAATGCCTGTTGTAAAGGCCGGTAAGCTCGTCGGTGATGGCCCTGCGCCGGGCGTTCTCGCCCCAGCGCATGAGGTCGTTAAGATGCCTTGAACTCTGGTCAAGCCACATATTCTGCACCGAGCCTATGGCTTTAAGCATTTTGACCCCTATCATGGGATGTTCAAAAATGATGCGGTAAAAATCAATGCCCTCAAGCGCCATGAGGTCAGAATCTTCCCTGGCGATTATGGTCGCGGAACGGGGTTCGTTGGCGATGATGGACATTTCCCCGAGAAAATCGCCGGGATTGATATTGAACATCCAGCGCCGGGTTCCGTCAGGCTGGGACATAAAGGCGCTGAGTCTGCCGGAAATCAGCATGAACATGTCCCCGCCCCGGTCTCCTTCCGAAAAAAGAATCGCGTCCTTTTTGATATGGGTGCGTTCCAGAAAGGCGGTAACGGCGTTGTATTCAAGCTCGCTCATGCCGGCAAAAAGGGGGGACTTGAGCAGGGCGGGATCGTTAATGGGAGTTGCTTCGGCTTCTATCATGTCGCCGCCTCTTTGGAAAGCGCCTTTGCATACCTGACTATCCTGTTGCCCCCGTTCTTCCAGGTGTCAAGCAGGAGGCCGTAGTTGCCCTGAAAAAGGGCGTCCCATACAGGCTCATCGCCGGGCCACAGGGCATAGGAGACGGTGCAGGAAAAGGGAAAGGCCGCAAGTTCCCCGCTTGGAGGAACGGGGTCCAGGGAGGAGACCGCGCTGTATATCTCCCGGGCGATTTTTTCCGCCGAAGAAGCGCCGCACTTGTTGATAAGGATTCCGGCCTCATTGCTCTTGAAGCGCAGGGCCCAGCCCCTGCCTATGCGGCGGTTAATGTTCTTGAGTACCATGGCGATACGCACCATGGCTTCGTCTCCCGCCCCATGTCCACGGGAATCAACCAGTATCTTGAAACGGTCCGGCTTGATCATGATGAGGGCGGTGGGGTCCTCAAGAATACGGTTGATTTCATCAAAAAGAAACGACTGCTTCCAGAGCCCGGTTCCCGGATCTTCATAGGCCTGGCGGCGCAGTTCCTGAACCCAGGAACTGTTTTCGATATAAATTTTTTGGGTCGACTTGATGCGGGAAGTAATCATCATGATGGAATTGAGGAGTATCCTCGCCACAATATTGGGCGATTCGGCGGCCAGAATGTCCATGGTAAGCCCCACGCCGGGAAAAACAATGAGCACCGTGTCGCAGGTAGCGCAGGCCGAGGCGTCGTAAATTCCCCGGCGGGCAAAGTCAAAATCCCCTACGGTATCCCCGCTCTCATACCGGGCCATCTCGTCCTCGCCGCCGTCAGAGCGGGTCTTGAAAACCCGTATGCCCCCCGACTGGAGCAGGTAAAAACGGTCGGCCTTGTCCCCGGCGGAAAAAAGCCGGCCGCCGGAACGGAGCTGCAGTATCCCGGACCGGGAATAAATATAGGTAAGCTCATTATCCAGCATGGTGGAAAATAGTTCTGCCTGTCCTATCGGGGTGGTGTCCAGCATACCCGTTAAGTATAGCTAAAAAGAACCGGCTAATCTATAGATAACAAGCGCGGCAAGGGGCAGCGACAGCGCCGAAAACAGGGTCGAAAGAAGAACC
This sequence comes from Spirochaetaceae bacterium, assembly GCA_031265025.1. Lineage (GTDB taxonomy): Bacteria > Spirochaetota > Spirochaetia > Treponematales > Breznakiellaceae > JAIRTD01. The sequence continues at coordinate 4,827 of JAISDF010000238.1, read as the reverse complement.
AGGGCGCCTGATTCATGGATGTCCCCGCCAAAGGCCGAGGTAATCAGGGTGGTGCTGGCAGCCACAGGCATGGCGGCGATAAGAGCCGGCATCACCAGGGCGGCGCCCCGGACCCCGGCAAGGTACAGGAGCAGGACGACGATCAGGGGCATGACCGCTATCCGCGCCAGCGAGGTAACATAAAGCTGCCACCGGCCCAGGATGCCGCGCCAGGCTGTTCCCGCGAGATTCATGCCTATGACCAGGGTCGAGAGGGGGCTGGTCATGTCCCCGGCCATTTTAAGGCCCCGGTACAGCGTATCGGGCAGGGAAACCGAAAACAAAAATAGGATGAAGCCCAGTACCGAGGCGATGATGCAGGGGCTTACAAAGGTCCTGTACGACAGGGCAAAGGAACTGTCCCGCTTTCTGGTGATGAGCCATGCGCCCAGGGAAAACGAAAAAAGGTTGAAGGGAACATTGTATATGGTAAGCTGAAAAAGGTATTCCCTTCCCATGACCATCTCCACCACGGGAATCCCTATAAAGGCGCAGTTCGAAAATATCAGGGCATAACGGTGTATGTCCCGCTGTTCACCTTTAAGACCGAGCAGGCTGGGGTAAAAAACCGTCAGCAGCGCCGAAAGGCCGTATACAAGAAAGGAAATGCCCAGGGTCTTTCCGGCCAGGCCCAGCATGTCCGGGGAAAAGGGCCTCTGCAAAGAAACGACAATCAGGCAGGGCATGGCAAAATTCATTACCAGCGATGAAAAAGCCGGCGCCGCCTGGCGGCCCAGGGTTCCTGTTTTAGAGAGAATAAAGCCCGAGAGCATGAGCAAGAAAAGTACCAAAAGCTGGCTGGCAATGACCACTGCAATTACCCCTTCAAATAGTGAATAACAACGTTATTCAATTCCCAGTTCATCAAGAAACCGGTCGTCGATCTTCCTGTTTCCGGCGGTGTACCCAAGCCTGCGCTCAAGCCGGGAAGCGCCGTGAAAATCACTGCCCGCGGTGATGAAAAGGCCCAGAGACCTTCCCAGTTCCTCAAGACGCATGGCGGCCCTTTCCCTGGCCGTAGGATGCCAGGCTTCAATCCCGTCAAGGCCCCTGTCTTTCCATGAACGGAGCAGGCCGGGCAGCCGGCCCCAGGAAACATACAGCGACAGCGGGTGGGCCAGGACAGCCTTGCCGCCGGCGTCATGGATGAGGGCCAGGGCCCGGTCAAGATCCAGCGCGTCCCTGGGGACAAAAAGGGGCCTCCCCTTGGCAAGGTATTTGGCAAAGGCCTGCTGGACGTTACCGGCAAGTTTTTTTTCGATAAGAAAGGACGCGAAATGGGGCCTGCCTACCACGCTGCCGCCTGAGTATTTTTTGATGTCCTCATAATCACCATGAATGTTCATTTCTTCCATTATGCTCAATATCTGTCTGTTTCTCTTTTCCCTGAGCCGGACCAGTTCCTCTACGGCCTCCGCGAAAGCCCTGCCCGGCCTGCTCAGGCCGAGGCCCAGAAGGTGAAAAACGCCCCGCGCCGGGTATTCCGGGGGAATTTCCGCCGGGTTCTCTCCGGGACACTCAACCGGATGCTTGGAACCGCCTTTTTGAACCCAGTTTATCTCGAATTCCACGCCGGGTATAAACTTGAGCCCGCATTTCCGGGCCCGTTCCCCGGCCTCCTCAAGGCCGCCTATGGTGTCGTGATCGGTCAGGGCAAGGGCGGAAAGGCCTTGATCCCTGGCCGCCTCAACAAGGTCTGTGGGGCTTAACGTACCGTCAGAAGCGTTTGAATGGGTATGTAAATCTATCATAACTATATTTGACCTGACAAGTTTACCATAGTATGATAAAATAAAGAACCATACTGTACAAATCACCCTTTTTTGCCGAAATTCAAAAGAAGGGGGCTGTCAGATCGTTGACTGATTCGTCTCTGCGCCATAAAATAAGGTACTAGAGGAAGGACGGTCCTAAATTGTCAAAATACACGTTAAAAAGAGGGATACTTGTCAGCCCCGGCAGGAAGGCCGTTACCGGCAATATTTCCGTACAAAACGGGAAGATAAGCGGCGCGGGCTTTCCCCTTGAAATCGACCTGCGTAAAGAGTCGTTTGTATACCCTGCCCTCATCAATACTCACGATCATCTTCAGGGCAATTACCGCCCCGCTGTCGGACCCAAAGCCGGGGAATTCTACCTTACCTGGCTGCCCTGGGACAATGATCTCAAGGCCTCCGAAACATTTACCGAGCGGTCCAAACTGACCAGGGCCGAACTGTACTCGTTTTCGGGGTACAAGTGCCTTTTTTCGGGCGTTACCACGGTCAATGATCATTTTCCCCAGGCCATAAACAAGGACATACTGCCTACCCTGCCCATACGGGCCATACTCGAATACGGCCTTGCCCATGAGGCGTCTTCCTACGACCTTAAATGGGGCGACGGCATTGAGGTGGAACACCGGAGGGCTGTGGAAAATCACTGGCCCTTCATAACCCATTTGGCCGAAGGCTTTGAGACCGAAGCCATGGGCGGCGTGCAGTACCTGAAAAAGCTCAAGGTTCTGGATAAACACAGCCTGCTTATTCACTGTATAGGGTTCAGCGATGAGGATATAGCCGAAGTTGCCAGGGCCGGAGCCAGCGTTGCCTGGTGCGGTTTTTCCAACAAGTTCATGTTCAATGTTACCTGCAAGATACGAAAAATGATCAAGGCGGGGATTAACGTAACCATAGGGACCGATTCGTCGGCTACCGGGACCGCCAATCTCCTGGCCGAAATAAAATACGACCGGGACCTGTACCGGAACATGTACGGACGCGACCTGCCGCCAAAACTGATCTTTGAGATGGTCACCATCAACGCGGCCAGGGCCTTCTGGGTGGATAAAAAGCTCGGTTCCCTTGAAAACGGCAAACTGGGTGATATATTGGTACTTAAGGGAAAGCACAGTAATCCGTATGAAAACCTCGTGTCCGCCGAAATGGAAGACATAGAGCTCCTTACCCTGGCCGGTAAACCGCTTTACGGCGAAATGCGCTTTCTCGATCTCCTGGGCGGAGAACTCCCGGAAGGATATACTGTCATAACGGTTGCGGGAAGGCCCATGTTTGTTATCGGCGATCCGGCCCGTCTCTATGCCGAAGCGCGGAAAAAGATAGGTTTTAAGAAAGTCCTTGATTATCTCCCCTTTGAACCTGAGGGCGGAACAGAAACCGCCCCGCGTCGGTAAGGGTGCAGGAAGGAACGGGATGCCCAAAGCGCTGCAATACAGAGCAGGTTCTCTCATTTACTTTCAGGGCGATGCCGCGGAACTGGTGTATATACTCCAGCAGGGAAAGGTAAACCTTGCCTATCAGGATATTGAAACCGGAGAAGACATACACGATCCGGTGCAGCCGGGGGAATTCTTCGGCGTCAAATCCGCCCTTGGCCGTTATCCCCGGGAAGAAAACGCCGTAGCCATGCAGGACAGTTCCCTGGTGGCCTTTACGGTTCCTGAATTTGAAAAGATGGCCATGGCAAATACCAGAATCGTCATGAAGATGCTCAAGGTATTTTCCAACCAGCTCAGGCGCCTCCATAAACAGGTTTCAAACCTGATGGAAAAGGAAGAAACCCGGAATTCCGAAGGGGGACTTTTCAACGTAGGCCAGTATTACCTGAAGAACAAGCGTTTTTCCCAGGCCAAGTATGTTTTTGGCCGCTACCTTACCTATTATCCATCGGGCCGCAACGCCGCCCAGGCTGCCAAGTTCCTGGAAGTGGCCGAGACTTCCCTGCTCCGCTACGGGAACGGCAAGGGTCCGGCGCCGGGCGGCCCCGAGGCAATGTCTCCGCACGCGGGGCCTTCCCCCCAGGGCCAGGACGGCGATATGTCCGATACGGCCAAGGCCTACTATGACGCGGTAAGCCTCATCTCCCAGGAAAAATACCAGCAGGCATACCTTTCATTCAAAAAAATTGAGGATGCCAATGCCGAGCCTGAATATACGGCAAAGAGCGTCTATGAGATAGGACGCTGCCTTTATCTTTTGGGAAAATACGAAGACTGTATCAAACATTATACCCTGATGATAGCAAAGTATCCCAAACACCCCGACCTTGGCGACGCCCTGTTCTTTATGGGGCAGTCCTACGAAAAGCGGGGCAACAGGGACCAGGCGGCCATGTTCTACAAGAAAATACTTTCTTTGACAGCCAACGAGGATTCGGCAACCCATATCAAGGCCAAGCGGGCCCTTAAAGCATTGGAGGCATAGCGGTGGCGGGCATGGATCTTGCGGCCTTCAGCCGTTTCGCGAAAATATACCAGGCCGGCGAAATGATTTTTTCAGAATTTGAACCCGGCGACACCTTTTACCTGATTCAGTCAGGCCGGGTGGAACTTGTCAAAATCATCGGTGATGTGGAAAAGACCCTGGACATACTCCAGCCTTCGGAGATGTTCGGCGAAATGGCCATCCTGGAAAACTCCCCCCGCTCAGCCACGGCCATAGCCCTGGATGTGGTCAAGGTGCTGGAATTCAACAGTCAGAATTTCGAGATACTCATGCTGGGAAATCCCCAGATAGCCCTCAAACTCCTCAAGATGTTCACCAAGCGCATATACGACTCAAAACGCCGTTTTATGATACTTACCCTGGACGACGACCAGGCAAAACTTGCCGATGTGTTTCTCATGCTTGACGAGACCCAGACCAACATAGATAAATCAACCGAACGCAGGGAATTCAAAACCACTGTTGATGATGTGGCCCACTGGGCCGGCATGAGCGTTGCCCAGACCAGGGAAACCCTCAACCACTTTGTTACCCAGCGCCGCATGGAAATCTTCGCCGACCGGGT
>JAISDF010000143.1 GCA_031265025.1 Spirochaetaceae bacterium | reverse complement strand
GGGCCCCTCTCCCGGCCGAACAGCGCTCCGGCGCGGTTCTGGTGCTCACCTGCATTCCCCTTGAAAAAGGGTCCTTTTCCCTTCCCCCGCCGCGCCTTGAGTACCAGGGCGAAACCCTCGCCGCCCCGGCCTTGAATTTTACCGCTGCGGCCCCCGCCGTGGTGGCGGCCCTGCCCCAAAACACGGCCCTGTCCCAAAGCGCGGCCCCTGCCGCGGTGGCGGCCCCGCCCAGCGGCGAAAACGCGGCCTCGCCCCAAAGCGCGGCCTTGTCCCAAAGCGTTGCTCTGTCCCCGGCCGCCGATGGGCCCCGGAACGCCGTTTTCCCCCGGGAAAAAGCTCCCTTTCTTCCCTTTATCGGGGCGTCGTATACGGCCCTCGCGGAACGGGCCGAAGCCCGCTGGGACAGGGGGGATTACGCCGGGGCGCTGGCGGCGCTCAGGGAAGGGGAACGGGACCTGCTTCCGGGGCCTGCCCTTGCCGCCCTCCGCCTTGAGGCGGAAAAGGCCCTGGGCCTTGATTTTACCTATGATGAACCCTGGAGGCCCAGGGTTCTCCTCCGCGCGGCTTTCATACTGCTTTCCTTTACCCTGGTGGCCCTGTGCCTTTGGGGAATACTCCGCCGTCTCAGGGGAGAACGTTTCCGCTTTTCCGCCCGCATATCGGCGGCTGTTCTGGCCTCGGGGCTGCTGCTTGGTATAGGCGGCATTGCCCTTACCGGAAGGGGGCTTCCCCGGACAGGGGACAAGGCGGTTTTATACGGAGGCGCCGCCTACAGGGTGCCTGATTATTCCTCAGGGGTCTCGGCGGAATTCAGGGAAGGGCAGCCCGCGCTCATACGGGCCCGCACCGGTCTCTGGGTCTATGCCGAGACCTATGACGGGCTTTCCGGCTGGATTCCCGGGGACAGAGTCGTTTCCTATTAGGAGGGGTCGTGGACTTTAAGGACATTCTTGACGAGTGGGAACGCCGCAACCCCCACCAATCCAGGGCGGCTATGCCCAAAGAGGCTGATGTTGGGAGCAGCGGGACTCCGGGGGAAAGGCGGCGGCGGCTTTTGGCGAAGAAACCCGACGCGGTGCTTGACCTTCACGGCCTGACCCGTGACGAAGCCTGGCAGTCCCTGGACCTTTTTTTTGAAGACGCCGGGAACAGGGGTTTTGAAAAGGTCCTGATCGTTCACGGCAAGGGGAACCATGCCGAAGAAAAAGACGGCTGGGGCCCTTCCGCCAAAGTTCTCCCCTCAACCGGAAGCGCCCCCCTCAAGCTCCTGGTCAAGACCTTTATTGACCACTGTCCCCTTGCCGGGGAAAGCGGCTACAACCCGGCCCGGCAGGGTGGCAGCGGGGCGACCTGGGTACTGATCAAAAAAAGGCGGGGCAGCCTCACCTGAAACGCGCCGCGTTTTCCATCGGTCTGTATCACCGGCGGCGCCGGTAACGCGGGGCGGACCCGGCTTTAGCGGTTTCGCCGCTCTTCGGCCGATTTGCACTCCACGCACATGAGGGCATAGGGAATGGCCTCGAGGCGGCTTTGGGGGATTTTTTTGCCGCATTTTATGCAAAGGCCGTATTTCCCCTGCTGAATCCTCGTCAGGGCCGAATCAATGAGCCTGAGCCGCTTGAGGTCCTGGGACCCCAGGGCCTCTATCATTTTGCGGTCAATATCATCCGAGGCTATGTCGGCGAAATCCTTGGGGTCCATGCCTTCGACAATCTTCTTGAAATCTTCATTGCCGTTAATCAAATTGGAGATAATTTCAGTTTTCAGGTTGGTAAGAGATTGTTCCATTTTCTGTGTGAAGGTCTGATCCATTTTGTCTCCTCAGAGCTTTTTTATCGGGATACATTGCCGGACATTGCGTTTTTTGTCAAGCCCGTAAAACCGCACCCGTCCCGTGTTGTTGACAAGGGAGACGGTATTGTCATAGCATGGGATTGTCTTTTAATATCCCAGACAAGGAGTTTTTGTGGCGAAAGAGGAAGCTATAGAAGTTGAAGGAGTGGTAAAGGAAGCTCTTCCCAATACCATGTTCAGGGTTGAACTTGATAACCAAAACGGACATTTGATTTTGGCCCACCTTTCAGGCAAGATGCGGAAACACTATATTCGCATTGTCCCCGGCGACAGGGTCAAGATTGCCCTTTCCCCCTATGATTTGAGCCGGGGCCGTATCATCTACCGGGAACGCTAAAGGCCCCCAAAGCCCCGTACTTTTTTACCCCAAAGGGTCATCAATCCACTGCGGGCCGCGCCCGCCGCAGGCGCTGAGGCGTTTGATGGCGGTATACCCGGCTTCCATGAGTATCTTTCCGGCTTCGGCATAATAAGCGTCAAGATGAATATGCCTGTGGGCGTCGGAGCTGATGAGAACCGGAATGCCGCGTTCCCGCGTACTTTTAAGTATCCAGGGCGCGGGGTACACTTCCTTTATTTTTTTCCTGTTGATTCCCCCTGTGTTGACTTCGACAATCAGGCCTGAACCGGCTATGACATCGAGGACCTGGCCAAGTTTCTTTTTGTACCGCGCGTCGCGCAGGGAAAACCAGCGTTCATCCTGGTTGTTTTTTTTAAGAAGATCCAGATGGCCCACTATCCGCGCTCCCCCGGCAGCGCACATCTCCCTTACCGCGTCCCAGTAGGCTTCCATGAGGGCGGCGCCGTCCCCTTCGTAGCCTTCCTGTATTCCCCTTTCAAATTCGGAGGCCGGGCCGTCTACGGCAAAGGGCGCCCCCCTGCCGGGAATCAGATAATGCACCGAACCTATGAGGTAATCAAAGCCGAGTTCCTTGTATATGCTGTCCGCCGGGCCCATGACGCCCTTGATATAATCCACCTCAAGGCCGAGAAACACCTCAAGCCTCCCGGCCCATTTTTTCTTTGCCCCCAGGATTTCGTCTATGTACTGGTCAAGGCTCCCGGCCTTCATGTGCCAGTCCGAAACCAGACCGCAGTCCGGGGGGAGGGGGGCGTGGGAACTGAACCCGAGGGCGGTAAAGCCTTTTTCCACGGCCTTTTCGCAGAGAAACTCAACAGAATCTTCGCCGTCGCAAAAATAGGTGTGGGTATGAAAAGACGAGAGAACCACGCTTATTCCTGTCCGGTGTATTTTTCGGCTTCGGCCCTGAAGCGCGTATAGGCGGCCACAAGGAGGGGGTAGCCGGTCTCGGCTTCCGTCCGGTTCTGTTCCTTGAACGCCAGTTCCAGCTTTGCCGCTGCCCCGCCCAGTTCCCGCGCGGCAAGGGTGAGGGCGCTGCCCTTGATGGTATGGGCGTTACGCCTCCCCGCTTCCCAGTCAGACGTTTTCAGGCTGTCCGCGATGGCGGCGACCTGCTC
>JAISDF010000128.1 GCA_031265025.1 Spirochaetaceae bacterium | reverse complement strand
CTGGCCCGCTGTCTTACTCAGGGCTATATCGCCGGTCGCGAAGCGGTAGTCAGAGGGTAGTATCAGACTTGATGTAAAATTACCCGGACTGGTTTTAAACTGTCCGGGTTGTTCCTTTGCAAAAATCCAATATCAATTAAGGAGAGCTATTAATGAAAAAAACAGAAATTGTACTACTTTTGGTTCTAGCCATCATTTTGTTCGGATGTGCGCAAAATCCGCCCAGTGCGGCGTGGGTCGAAATTCCGTTCACTCCTTCCACTCCGGCTCCTCCACCGGAGGTCATACACATTGATCCGACAGTAATTATTGAACCAAATCCGGGACCCGGCCCCTATACAGGTATAGCTATGGGCTTTGGAGGTGTCGTAGAAGTTACCCTGGAGATAAGAGAGAGGGTTATCATTTCTGCTGTTGTTACCGGTAATGCTGAAACTGTAGGTATAGGTACCCGTGCTCTGGACAATCTGCCCGGAGCGATAGTGACGGCCAATTCGATTGTAGTAGATACAATTACTGGCGCAACTTCTACCAGCCGGGCCGTTCTGGAAGCGGCGGCCAAGGCCCTGGGTAAAGCCGGGCTAACCGACGGTGATCTTGCCCGTTGACAGGACCAGCCGCCGACCCGGCTGGTTCTGAAACGGGCATTATGAGAGGCGAAACAACTCTCTTCGCCTTCTCCTTTCTTTCCTCCGGGGCTCCGCAAAAACGGAGCCCCTTTTTTGCCCCCTGAAAAGGTCGTATGCCGGATTTTGGGCAGTTTACACAACACCGAGAAAAGGCTACAATAAATCGTGCTTATGCACAAATTCAGTCTTTTTTATGGAAGGATTCAGATGAAAAGAGCAGCTTTACTGGCCGGTATGCTGGCCGCTTTGACGTTTGTCATGGTTTCCTGTGCGAGTACCGGCGGCAGCGTCGGCGGCCCGTCGGGGACCGCGAGCGCCACCGCCCAGGGCTTCGGCGGCCCGGTCAACGTTACGGTAACTATCAGTAACGGAAAAATCACCAGTGTCGAAGCGGACGGTCCCGGCGAAACCCAGGGCATAGGGAGCAGGGCCATTGACATTCTCCCCGGCAGCATCATCACGGCGAATTCGGCCGATGTGGACTCGTTGTCCGGCGCTTCGGTTACGTCGCAGGCCATTAAGACCGCGGCCAGGGAAGCTATCGGCAAGATAGGGAACTAAAACCCGCAAGAAAAAGCTGTCCAAAAACGGGCGGCTTTTTCTTTTGGGGCGGTTTCAAATATTAGAATTGTTTGAATTTATTATTGCATCTAACGGATAGCTGTAGTATACTACTTCCAGGAGAAACACGGAAATGTCAACAAAAGCAGAGAAAGAAGCGAACCGTCTGCGGCAACAGCGTTTTCTTGAGAATCACCGGGACGAGGTCAATAAGCTGAGGCGGAAAAAGTACGCCTCACGGAAAAAAGAAGGCAGATGCCCCCGCTGCGGCAAAAAGCTGCGGTCAAAGAAAACAACATTATGTAAGAACTGCCTTGAAAGGGCACGGGATTATAACCAGAGATAGTTCTCCGGTCATAACCGGTTTTGCATGGGAGGATACTCATGGGCGAACATATTATGCATAAAAAAGAAACAAAAAAGGCTCCCCAAAAAACGTTGAAAGAAAAACGGGAAGAGAAAAAGAACAAGAAAAAGGAGTCCCCGGCGGGCAATTCCTGAAAAGACTTGAGCCTTCAGGCGGAATTCCCCTGTCCGGGGCCGGATACGCTTACATTTTCTTCGCTATCGTGAGCCTTGTCCTGGCCCGTTTGAGTTTGGCCCTGGCGCTTTCGGTCTCAAACCTGAACGCCCCCGCTTCAAGAACGGCCAGCGCGTTCCGCATGGCCTCTTCCGCCCGCGCGACATCGATTTCGCCGGGCCACTCGGCATGCTCGGTGAGGAGCACGGTGCGGGATCTCTTTACCTCAAGAATGCCGTCGGTAATGAAGGCCTCTTTCCAGAGGCCCTTTTCATCCTTTATCCTGAGAATCCCCGTTACCACGGGGGCGGTAAAGGGCGAATGATTTGCGTAAACCCCGACCTCGCCGTCCATGAGGGTGGTTACCACAGCCTCCACCAAACCGGAAAAAAAGAGCCGCGTGGGGGTGTGAACTTCGAGTATAAAGCTCATCTTACGTGTCCCTGGATTTGGCAAGCACGTCGTCAATGGTCCCCGCCATAAAGAAATCCTGCTCGTTTGCCGAATCAAGTTCGCCGTCAAGTATCATCCTGAACCCCCTGACCGTCTCCTTGACCGGCACATACGCGCCGCCGCTTCCGGTATAGCGCTCGGCGACAAAAAAGGGCTGGCTGAAAAAACGCTGCGCCTTGCGGGCCCTGGATACCACCTGTTTGTCTTCGGGAGAAAGTTCGTCCATGCCCAGTATGGCGATGATGTCCTGGAGTTCCTTGTAGCGCTGGAGTAACTGCTGGGTCCTCATGGCCGTTTCGTAATGTTCCGAGCCGACTATGGCCGGATCAAGGATGCGGGAATTGGACGCCAAAGGATCGACAGCGGGATAGATGCCCAGTTCGACTATCTTGCGGGAAAGCACCGTCGTGGCGTCAAGATGGGCAAAGGTCGTGGCCGGCGCGGGATCGGTAAGATCGTCGGCCGGAACATACACGGCCTGAACGCTGGTGATTGAGCCCCTGGACGTGCTGGCTATGCGCTCCTGGAGGGAGCCCATTTCATTGGCCAGGGTGGGCTGATAGCCCACGGCGCTGGGTATGCGTCCCAGGAGGGCCGAGACCTCCGCGCCGGCCTGTATAAACCTGAAGATGTTGTCAACAAAAAGCAGCACGTCCTGGCCGCCCTGGTCGCGGAAGTATTCGGCCATTGAAAGCCCGGACAGGGCAACCCGCATGCGGGCGCCGGGCGGTTCATTCATCTGGCCGAATACCAGGGCGGTTTTTTCGGCGACCCCCGACTCGTTCATCTCCTTCCAGAGATCGGCGCCCTCGCGGGAACGCTCGCCGACGCCGGCAAATACAGAATAGCCCGCGTGCTCGGTGGCTATGTTCCGTATCAGCTCCATGATGATGACGGTCTTGCCGACGCCCGCGCCGCCAAAGAGACCGACCTTGCCCCCCTTGGCATAGGGGGCGATGAGGTCTATGACCTTGATTCCCGTTTCAAGCAGTTCGGTGGCGGGCTTCTGCTCCTCAAAACCCGGCGCGGCGCGGTGTATGGATATGTACTCAGAGGCGCTGAAAGGCCCTTTGTTGTCAATGGGCCTGCCCGTAACGCTGAACATGCGGCCCAGCACCGCTTCCCCCACAGGGACCATGATGGGATTTCCGGTATCGCGGACAGGAAGGCCCCGGCGCAGCCCCTCGGTGGCTTCCATGGCGACACAGCGCACCTTGTTGTCCCCTATATGCTGGAGCACTTCCAGTATAACCGTATGGCCTGAATCTTCCGGGCCGGGAAGCACGACTTCCAGGGAATTCAAAATAGAAGGAACCTGTGAAGGCTCAAAACGCACGTCCACGACAGGACCGACTATCTGTGTTATATGACCGGTATTCGCCATGACCGACTCCTTATTAGTGTAACGCCGCGGAACCGGAAATAATTTCCGAAACTTCCGACGTGATGCCCGCCTGCCGTAAGCGGTTATATTGAACCTGAAGGCTGGTAAGCATATCCTCGGCGTTCCTGGACGCCTCATTCATGGCCGCCATGCGGGCGCTTTGTTCGCTTACATAGGACTCCACCATGGCGCCGTAGATAACGCCCTTGATGTACAGGGGCGCGAGGGTATCAAAGACCGCTTCTTCCGACGGAATATATTCAAAATCAATGCTGTCCGTCCTGTCCTGCCCTCCCGCTTTCCGCATCCGCTCCGCGCTCAGGGGCAGAATCTGGGTCAGCACCGGGACCAGCTTTATGGCCGAATACATGTGGGTATACAGGATATAGACCTCATCAAAGACACCCCAGAGAAACTGGGAAATGATAAAATCGGAGATTTCCTGGGCGTCCTGCAGTTCGGGAAGCCGTGACTGAAAGGAGAAATTTTCAAGAATAATATAGGGTGAATGGAGAAAATACCGGTAGCCCACGGAACCTATGAGCACCAGAATGGGATTGGCGAGCTTTTCGCAGAGGCTGTGGACCTGGCGGAATACATTGGCGTTAAAGCCCCCGGCAAGCCCCCTGTCGCTTGAAACAACGATAACCGCCGAGCGGGGTTTTGCGGGAACCCTGTTGAAGAATTCGCTTTTTACCGATCCCGCGCCGGAAAGTATGTTCCCCATGGATTTCTGGATGCGGTTAAAATAGGGCTCGGTGTCCTCAAGGATTTTTCTGCCCTTGCGGAGTTTGGCGGTGGAAATAAGATTCATGGCCCTGGTAACCTGAAGGGTCTGCTTTATGGCCCGCATCCTGAGCCGCAGGTCCCGTAAATTAGCCATACATACTCCCTATACGCACCCTGCCCCGGAGAAACCTCAAGGCTTGGAAGCGCCTTTATAATCCTTTACCGCCTGGGTAAGTTCCTCTCCGGCCCCGGCACTAATCTCGCGCGTACCGGCTATGCCTTCTATAAGGTCCCGATGATGTATCCTGAGGTACTCGATGAGGCCGGATATAAAAGCCGTTACATTGTTTACCTTGACATCCATAAGAAAGCCGTGAATCGAGACAAAAAGTATGACCGCTTCTTCTTCCATGGGAAGGGGGGCAAACTGCTTCTGCTTGAGGACTTCCATAAGCCGCTCTCCGTGGGCAAGTTTGTCCTGCGTCGCCTTGTCCAGGTCGCTTCCGAACTGGGAAAAGGCGGCCATCTCCCGGTACTGGGCAAGGTCAACCCTGAGGCGGCCCGAAATCTTCCGTATCGCCGTGAACTGGGCCGAACCACCGACGCGGCTTACCGAAAGACCGGCGTCAATGGCGGGCCTGAACCCCGAATTGAACAGTTCCGAGTCCAGAAACACCTGGCCGTCGGTGATGGAAATCACGTTGGTGGGAATATACGAGGAAATGTCCCCGGCCTGGGTTTCCACTATGGGTATGGCGGTAATGGAACCGCCGCCCAGCCTGTCGGAAAGTTTCGCCGCCCGTTCAAGCAGCCGTGAATGGAGGTAGAACACGTCGCCGGGGAAGGCTTCCCTTCCGGGGGGCCTGCGGAGCAGCAGCGATATGGCCCGGTAGGCCACCGCGTGCTTGGAAAGGTCGTCGTATACGACAAGCACATCCTTTCCTTTGCGCATGAAAAATTCGGCCATGGCGCAGGCCGAATAGGGGGCAAGGTACTGGAAGGCCGCTGAATCAGAGGCCGAGGCAAGGACCACGAAAGTATAATCCATGGCGCCCGCCTTTTCGAGGTTCCTGATGATGGCGGCCACGGCCGATGTCTTTTGGCCTATGGCGCAGTACACGCAATAGACGCCCTTTCCCTTTTGATTGATGATGGCGTCTATGGCAAGGGCCGTCTTGCCGGTCTGCCTGTCGCCGATAATAAGCTCCCGCTGCCCCCGGCCTATGGGTATCATGGAATCGACCGAAAGGATGCCGGTCTCAAGGGGCGTGTTGACGCTGCCCCTGTCGATAACCGGCGGCGCGGAAGCCTCTACCGGAAGGTATTCGGCGGCGTCAATCGGCCCCTTGCCGTCAAGAGCCCCGCCCAGGGGATTCACCACCCGGCCCGGAAGGGCGTCGCTTCCGGGGACCGATACGACCTTACCCGTCCCCTTCACCGTCTCGCCGTCCTTGACCAGGTTTTCGCCGTTGAAAAGAACCACGCCCACGCCGTCCTCTTCCAGATTCATCACTATGCCTTCGGCGCCTGACGCGAATTCCACAAGCTCCCCGTATATAACGTTTTCAAGACCATATACCCTGGCCACCGAATCACCGACCTGGGCCACAAAACCCATGGAATCGGAACGCGGCTTGGTCTCCCAGTGTTCAATCTGGTCCTGTAGAACTTTGGCAAGGTCTCCGAAATTTGTCATCCTGTTCCTCCAGGGTCCGGCAAGGCTCCCCCCGCGCCGGAGCTAAGGTCCCGCGTCATCTCTTTGAGGCGGCCGAGAAGACTGCCGTCAAAATACCCGCCTTCCACGCCGAGCCTGCATCCGGCAAGAAGTTCCGGAACAAGGCGAATGTCCAGCTTGACATCCTTGGCGTTTTTCTTCCGTTTGAGGAGGGCCTTGAGAGAGTCCTCAAAACCCGCATCGGGAGTGGCGGCGCTTTCCACCAGCACCCTGAGGGTGCCGTTCCGTTCATCGACGATTTTTTCCACCTCGTCAACAAAGGAGGCGAAATACGCGAAGCGGCCTTTACGCACAAGCAGCGCCGCGCTTCGTATGGCCGCCTCAACGCCCCAGCCCGGTTTTCCGCAGCCGGCCTCCTGCAGGGCGGAGCGGAGCGTGGATTCAAGCCGCCTGCCCTCGGCGTGCCCCGACACCGTAGGGGGCAGCTTTTTAAGCGGCAAGGCGGCTGTCTTGAGAAAGGCAAGGGCCTCGCCGTATTCGGGACCCGAAGCGTTGACAAGGGCCTGGGCCCAGAGTCCGGGAAGGGACATCAGAGCGTATCCTCAGCTTCGTCAAGGAAGGCCGCGATTTCCCCGGCCCTGTCCTTATCCGAAATCTCCCGCCGCAAAAGGCGGCCCGAAGCCTTCATCACCAGGACCGCCGCCTGGGTCCTGAAAAGGGCCATGGCGCTCCGGCGTTCCGCTTCAAGCTCTTCCCTGGCCCGTTTAAGAAGCTCCTCAGCCTCGGCCTTTGCCCCGGCGATAATAAACTCCGCCTGTTCCCCGGCCTGGACACGGGCGTTTTTTATCAGATCCCCGGCTTCCTTCCTTGCCCCGGCCATGACTTCTTCCTGTTCCAAAAGGAGCTTTTTCGCTTCCTCCCTGTCCCTTTCCGCTCCTTCAATATCATTCCGTATCTTCTCCGCCCGCTTGTCCATGAATTTGCTTACCGGCTTAAACAGTATGGCCCTGAGCACAAAAAAGAGAATCCCGATATTGATGAGGGTGAAAAAGAAGGTAAAGGAAAAATCAAGCATGGCCCTAGCCCTTGACGATGAGCAGTATGGCCACCACGAAGCCGTAAATAGCCGTTGCCTCCGCCAGGGCAATGCCGAGGAAGAACACGGTCTGTATTTTCCCCGAAGCCTCAGGCTGCCTGGAAATAGCCTCCGCGCTCTTGCCGGTGGCAATTCCTATGCCTATACCCGCGCCAAGACCGGCAAGGACCGCGACACCAGCTCCGATAAGGTATACCAGTTCCATTATTTCCTCCTAAATATAAAGCGGCGTGAACCGCCGTACTATGCGTCATGCACCCCGACAGCCTCGGCAATGAACAGGGTGGTCAGGAACGTGAACACCAGGGCCTGGATGAGACCGTCGAGAAAATCAAAATACAGCGACAACGCCACAGGCAGCACAATGGGAAAAACCGCCTCAATAAGCATCATGATGATAAAACCGCCCAGTATATTGCCGTAAAGCCTGAGACAGAGGGACAGGGGCCTGATGATATATTCAAGCAGATTGAAAGGCAGCATCATGGGAACAGGATGGAGAAGATTCGCGCACCAGCCCTTAAAACCCCGCGCACCAAGCCCGCCGCAAAGCACCACCAGAATCGAAAGTAGAGCCATGGCCGCGGTAAAGTTAATGTCCCGCGCCGGAGGTTTTATCGTAAAAGGAGGCTCATGCCCAAAGGCCGAAATCGGCGAAAGCACCGGGATAATATTCACCACCACGAGAAAAAGAAAAATCGTTCCTATATATGGGGCAAAGATACGGGCACGCTTTCCAAACTGTTCCCTTGAAAAGGAATCGAGAAACCCTATACCGGCCTCAAGCAGCACCTGAAAGCCCCTGGGTTTTTCGCGGAGAGAACGGGTTACGATGAGGGAAAAAACAATGAGGACAACCATGCTGAGCCAACTGACAACAACCGTCTCTGTAACCGGAATCTCAAAACCCAAGACAGAAACCGTAAACACCGTCCTGAACTCCAGCGACTTCATTAAATGTGTTCCGATATCCATGCGTTCAATCCTTCCTTCCTACTATACTACTTTGAACGATATATGCAAGAGTGGAAAAAACGGTAATTCTGAAGGGATTTACCGCTAATGGCGGGTTGGGGCGCCCTTGCATTCCCGCCTAACCTGGGCCATAATCACAGGTATGGAGAACCTATGACCTTAACCATCGACCTTATCGATTCAGGCGCGCTCAAGCTCCTGCGGGACATGGAAAGCCTCAACCTTATCCGGGTAAATCCCCCTGATCCCGGCGTTCAAGAAGCGCCGCATCCTTACAAGCCGAAAGGCAGCCTCTCCACACGCTTCGCCGGAGCCCTCCGCCTTTCCCCCGACAAATACGCCGCTTTTCAAAGCGCCCTGCAGGAAGGAAGGACCGAATGGGAACGGGATACTTACTAGACTCCAACGTCATCATCGGATACCTCGCCGGTGAAATCCCCGCGCCGGGCATGAAGGCGGTTTCAGGCATCGTTGACGACGCGCCCCATATTTCCGTCCTTTCCCAAATCGAGGTCCTGCGTTTCAATGACACCCCGGAGAACGAACAGGTTCTTGCGGACTTTGTGAAAGCCTCAAGTGTCTATCCGTTAACTGATCCGGTTGTCCGCCGTACCATTGCGCTTTGCAAACAAAGTAAAATAAAGCTGCCCGATGCCATCATTGCCGCGACCGCCTTGACTGAAAATTTCGTCCTTGTTACCCGCAACACCGGTGATTTCAAAAACATAGCGGACCTCGGATTACTTAACCCGTGGGAGTTACAGGCGGAGGCATGAGAGCCGCCGGGGGTTATTCTTGACCCGCGGAAATTTTTTAACCGCAAAGATAATGAAAGAAGTTTAAGAAGGAGGAAGGGGGGCCTGTTTCCACGCCGCCTCCGGCAAAAAGCCGCCTGAGCGCCCCCGCCCGATAAAGGCATGCGAGCAGGTGCGAAGCATGTCCCGGTACTTATGTGGCAAGGCGTAGGCCACATAAAATCCCCTGTATGCCATTGCGTCTCGAAGGGCCGCCCCTGCGCGGGAGCCTTGCGTTGCAAGTCTCCCGCTACCCCCAAAAAATCACCGCGAAGCGTATAGCGGAAAGGTTAGTACCTGTCCGACTGAGTTAAGGCAACTGTGCCGAGGTCAATTTCGGTATTACCTCCCGGAGCAACAGTCACACTTGGTTCCGTCAGGTTTCTGTAATAGTGGTCCCCTTCCTTCGTTTCCACATACACGTAAAAAGACAGTGTTTGCCCGACAGCGGAAGGCGGTACTCGTAGTACCCAGGCGCCGGATTGTACCTCGCCCTGATATGACGGGCTCCCAGATGACCGTGCTTGTACCCGTCCGTGACGGATAGTACCTTCCGGTATGGTAATCGTTACGCTTCCCGAAACGACAAGGTTTGACAAGTCCGCTGTACCTATAGGGCCGACATTGTTGATACCGTCATGTGATATTCCGTATATGCCCGTTTCGATATAGGTAGAATATGTCGCACCATCCGTATATTGAACATCCAGTTCGAAATATACCGGACTCGCCGGGTTAAATCCGGGGTTGAAGTTGGCATCGTATTCGTACAGGGGAATGGTAAAGCTTCCCTGCTTTACATGACCATTGTACGATTTCCATGACTGACCTCCTCCAACTTTCTGGTATGCGGCTATGTCTATCCTATCGATGTTGCCGCTCGTATTAGTAAAACTAACCGTACCGGAAATAGTGCCGGTCTGTTCTCCCCTCTCCGGATGGTTATCGTCGTGGTGACCCTCGGTCTCCAGAGAAAACTTGGTGTAAAATTTCATGCCCTCACTTATCGTATCAGTCCCGGTAAAGGGGCCGGTAAAATCCGGGTT
>JAISDF010000107.1 GCA_031265025.1 Spirochaetaceae bacterium | reverse complement strand
AATTATCCCCGCGTGATACAGATTGCCGATTTTACCGGCCCCTGGGGTTTGAGTTTTCTTCTGGCCCTTTCCTCATCGCTCTGCGCCGAACTGATTCTGGCCGCGCGGGGTGTCAGTTTCCCGGACAAGTCCGTGGCCGCCCGCGCAAGAGGCCGGGGATTTTTACGGGAGCTTCTATATAATAGAGCTGACAGAAGTCCCGGCGGCAGAGGTCCCGGCGCGCTGGCCTCGCTGGTCTGTTTTTGGTTCGCGCTCTTTGGCCTGGTACTGGTTTACGGGGCATACCGGCTTGCCCATCCTGTTCCGGTACGGGAAACAGTCCCCCTGCTCCTGGTTCAGCACAACGCCGACGCCTGGAACGGCAGTGAACTTGGCGCCCTTTCCGAGGCCATGAGGCTGAGCGGCGAGGGATACGATACATACCATGAGTATTTGAGATACCCAAAGATTGAAACCTCGATGCCGGAGGCAGCCGAAGCCGCGGTCCCCATCATGATAGTCTGGTCAGAAACCCTGCTTGCCAGGCCCTTTGAGGAATACCGGAGTTTTTTTACGAAAAACCCCGAAAATATGCCCCTGCTTCCTTTCCTTAAAGAGAAAAATGTATATCTCCTTACCGGAGCGCCGCTGGTGAATGACTGGGAGCGGTATACGGCCTTTAACGGGGCTGTCCTGATCAGTCCCGAAGGCGAACTTATATCTTCCTACGCCAAACAGCATCTGGTCCCCTTTGCCGAAGCAATACCCTTTGGCGATAAACCCTGGATGCTTTCTTTCATGCGGAATATCATTGGCTTTGAAGGCGGCTGGGAAGCGGGGAAAGACCCGTCGGTTATGGAACTTCCCCTGGGAGGGGGCAAGACGCTGCGCTTCGGAACTCCCATTTGTTTTGAAGACGCCTTTGGGAAGCTGTGCGGGGATTTTTTCAGGAACGGGGCGGATATACTCATCAACCTCACCAATGATTCATGGTCCAGACGCGAGTCCGCCGAAATACAACACCTCGCCGCGGCCCGGTTCAGGACCGTGGAAAACCGCCGTGTTCTGGTGCGCTCGACCAATTCGGGTCTCAGCGCGGTGATAAACGCCGAAGGCAGGGTCCTCGCCTCACTCCCCTGCTTTGAGGCGGCCAGCCTTGCCGCCGAAATACCGGTACAGGTTCCCGCGCGGGCCACCGTGTACGCTACGCTGGGCGACTGGTTTCCCCTGTGCTGCGGGATACTGTTCTGCGCCATGCTTGTTTCGGGCGCCTTTTATCCGGTATACTGTGCATCATGCAGCGAAAACAGTACCTTCTTCCGGCCCTTGGCTCAGCGGTTTTATTCTCCCTGCTCTCACTGACAGGGGCTTTTACCTTTCTTGAATCACGGACTTATGATGTCTTCCTTAATTTCAGGCCGGACAGGTCCCGCCTTGATACTGTGGCGTTTCTTGATATTGACGACGAAGCCATAGCCCATATAGGCGTCTTCCCCTGGCCCAGGGCGGTCATGGGCGACGGCCTGCTCCGCCTCAAGGAATACGGGGTCAAGGCGGCTATCTTCGATATTGAATATATTGATAAAAGCCCTTCGGGGCTTGACGAGCTCTACTTCCGCCAGGGTCTCAGGTCTGATTTCGGGCAGTCCTTTATGACCATAGACAGCTATGTGGGGGATCTTTTCGGCGCCCTCGGCGACAACAGGATCGGCGTCGCTGATGTCCTTGAGTACGCCGGAGACCTTAGGGACATAATCAACACAGAAATGGAAACCCTGCTGGCCCGGACCAGCACCCTTGCCCGTGACAATGACGCCTATCTGGCGTCAAGTTCGGCTCTTTTCGGCCATACCTGGGGGACTGTCAATCTCAGGCCCTCGCCGCTCTCAGGGGAACAGGGAGAGCGCCGCGCCTATGCCGAAGAGCGTTTTTCCTATCCGGTAAAGACCTCAGGTATCGTTCCCCGGGGGAATTTTCTTGACGTACTCAGCCCCATACCCCAGTTTGCCGAATCTGTCGAGGGCGCCGGTTTTACCAATGTCCAGATTGATCCTGACGGCGTAAGGCGGCGTATTCCCCTGGTCAGGGAAATCAACGGCCACTGGTACGGCCAGCTTGCCTTTGCCCCCCTGGTTTTCATGCTCGGCTCTCCGGGCATTAGCCTGGAACCGGGAAAGCTCACCCTCGAAGGAGCCCGTCTCCCTGACGGAAGCCAAAAGGATATTTCCATACCCCTGGACAAAGACGGCCGCATGCTTCTTGACTGGCCGAAAACGGATTACTTCGGGAGCTATACTCATCTTTCCTTTGCTACCCTTTCGAATCTGGAAGAAAGCGAAGGCGATCTTTACGAGAGCCTCTTTAAATTTTTCAACCCGTCCCTTATGGATCCTTTTCTTGATATTCCCGTTTACTATGAAACCTACAGGTTGCTCGAGGATATGCTCGTCTCCTATCAGGACGCTTCCGAGGCGCGGCGTTACGCGGTAAGCGAAAGCTCGGAACAGGAATTTGACCGCTATATAGACCTTATGGCCGGTTTCCGCGATATGGCCGCCCTCTTTTTTGAGGGGGGGGGAGGTGAATCGCTTATCGAAATGTTACGGGACAATTCCGAACAGACCAGCGGCATGGACGAGGAGATACGCTACATCGAAGCCAACCTCAACAACGCGAGAACGGCGTATGAAAATATACTGTTCTACCGGGAAAAAATAGAAGAAACCATAGCGGGAAAAATCTGCGTCGTGGGCCGGGTCGATACGGGTACCACCGATATAGGCGTCAATCCCTTCTCGGGCGAGTATGTCAATGTAGGCACCCATGCGGTGGTCCTGGATACCATACTTTCCGGTTCCTTCCTCGTCTGGCTTTCACCCTGGTGGGGTATAGCCCTTACCCTGCTCTTTGTTCCCCTGGTGATCATACTCATAAGCCGCTTCAAACCGGGCCTGCGCACCGCATTCGGCTTTAGCGCCGCCTTTGTTATCGCCGGAATCTCCCTGCTTCTCTTTAGAACAACCGGAATCTACTTTGCCCCCCTCCTTCCCTGTATAGCCCTCATCATCGCGGTCATCGTGCGGGAAGCCATAGCCTTTATCGGCTCTGAACAGGAAAAGAGCTTTATACGCAAGGCCTTCTCGACCTATCTTTCCGGCGCGGTGGTAGAAGAAATCATCAGCGATCCTTCACGGCTGAATCTCGGCGGCACAAAAAAACACCTCACCGTACTCTTTACCGACATACAGGGCTTTTCCACCATTTCGGAAAAACTCGACCCCGAAGACCTGGTAAAGCTCCTCAACCAATACCTCTCCCGGATGAGCAATACTGTTTTGGGAGAAATGGGAACCATCGACAAATTTGAAGGCGACGCCATCATGGCCTTTTTCGGCGCCCCCGTGGACTTGAGCGACCATGCCGTGAGGGCCTGCCGGGCGGCCATTACCATGAAGCGCATAGAAAAGGAACTCAACGAGTCTTTCCTTAAAGAAGGCATGACTGTCTCTCCCCTCCTGACCCGCATAGGGATCAATACCGGGAACATGGTAGTCGGCAATATGGGCACCGACCAGAAAATGGACTACACCGTTATGGGCAATGAGGTAAATCTCGCGGCCAGGCTTGAAGGGGTCAACAAGCAGTACGGCACCTGGATACTCACCTCGGACGAAACCATACGGGAAACCAATGACGCCTTTGTTACCCGCAGGCTTGACCGGGTCAGGGTCGTGGGCATCAATGAACCGATCAGGCTCCGGGAAGTACTGTGCCTCAGGGAAAACGCGGAAAGCGGCGTGCTTGACAGGGTAGACCGCTTTCACAAGGCCCTCGACCTTTTTGAGCAACAGGATTTTAAGGCGGCCAAAAGCGCCTTTGAGAACCTGCTTTCGGTATACGAAGACGACAGGCCCTCCAGGGTTTTTCTTGCGAACTGCGCCGCCTTTATCAGCGCCCCCCCGCCGCCCGGCTGGGACGGCGTGCGCAACCTTACAGAGAAATGAGGCTCCTGTGCAATGTGCAAGCTGCTAACCGAAGCGGCTTTCCAGCAGGGCGAGGAGGGCCTCGACATCCACGGGTTTTCCCAAATGGCCGTTCATGCCGGAATCAAGGGCCCGCTGTATATCCTCTTTAAGCACATTAGCCGTCATGGCGATGACAGGGACTTGGTCCCGGCCTGACAGCGGCGTCTCCGTTTGGCCGCTGTCATCAGCGCCGGGTCTGGTCTTTTCAAATTCGCGTATTTCACGGGTGGCTTCGCAGCCGTCCATGACCGGCATCTGCATGTCCATAAGTATCAGATTGTAATACCCCGCGTTTTGTGAGCGGTACTTGTCCAGGGCTTCGCGGCCGTTTTCCGCGTATTCCATTTCTATGCCTGTATCGTCAAGAAGCCCGGTAAGAATGTCCCTGTTGATTTCCACGTCGTCGACTATGAGTATGCGCCTGCCGTGAAAATCGTATTTCCTGTCGGGGCGGCTTGTCAGCGCCGCCCGGCCTGACCCGGCTTCGGCGCCGGGCTGTGATTGTACCTTTATGGTAAAGGAAAACACGCTGCCCTTGCCTTCTTCGCTTTTCACCCATAACCTGCCGCCCATCATTTCCACAATGTTTTTCGAGATTGAAAGCCCAAGGCCTGTTCCGCCGTATTTCCGCGTAACAGAAACATTGGCCTGCTCAAAGGGGTTAAAGAGTTTTCCTATCTCCTCGCCGGATATGCCGATACCCTCGTCCTTTACATTGAACTGGTAGACGCTCTCGTCCCCGGTTCTGTCGAGCTCCCTGACGCTGACCTCAATGGTCTTTCCTCCGGGACTGAATTTAAGGGCATTGGATAAAAGATTGAGCAGCACCTGGTTAAGGCGGAGGGCGTCGGTAATGATTCCGTCATTGCGTATATTCTCAAGACGCAATTCTATGGACAGTTTTTTTTCGCTGCCTCTGGAGCGTATCATGGCAAGCACAAAATCAAGGTTTTCCGCAAGGGAAAAAAGTTTTTTTTCAAGGGCCAGTTTTCCGGCTTCAATTTTTGAAAAATCAAGTATGTCATTGACAATGCCCAGAAGATGCCGGGAGGAACTTTCTATCTGCCTGAGGCAGTTTTGTATTTTGTCAAGGTTGCGGGAATTTTTGGCTATCTGGGACATGCCTATGATGGCGTTAAGGGGCGTCCTGATTTCGTGGCTCATGCGGGAAAGAAACTCCCCCTTGGCGCGGCTCGCGAGTTCGGCGTCCTCCCTCGCGTTGACAAAGCCGGTGGTATCGTTTATCAGCATCATTATCGACGCCTGGTCCGTATCCCTCCCGGTTTCACGGTTAAGGTCAACCCAGAGGAAACTTATGGTATAGTGCCGTATCTGCCCCTGGCTGTCCTCAAAACTCAGTTCCCGTATAAGTACCCCGGTCTCGTTCCCCAGAAGAAAATCGGAAATTTTTCTGTCAAGCAGGGCCGTTTCGCCGCCAAGAAGGGAGGGAAAAAAATTATCCGACGAAGGGTCAAACCCGTGAAGGGAAAGGAATTCGGTCATGCCGCGATTGCCGTAGCGTATCTTTTTATTCAATCCGAAAAACGCGATGCCGCCTGAGACAGCGTCAAAGTGGCTGCATACCACATCAAGCGTGCGGTTGACCGCGGTAATGATATGGTAGTATTCGCCCTGGTAGCTTTGTCTGTCGGCGCGCCTTCCCAGATAGCCGGAACGAACCGATTCCATTATGTATTCAATATCCCCGATAAGACCGGAAATGCTCTCGGCGACGGTCTGCATGGTTCCCGCCAGCCGCGCCGGTTCGCTGTTCTTCCCCAACCCGGCTTTGGGGGCGCTGAATCCGGTTTCGCCCCTGGCAAGGGCGTCCATGCCGTTCATGAGCAGCGACAGGGGCGAACTGAGGGTATATTTGATCAGTGAAACAAAAACCGTGATAAAAACCGCGAAACTGAACAGCACGATGAAAAAGAGAACCAGAGCGTATCGGTCCAGCCGGGAATTCATGAGGCCAAGATCAATATCGGTTCCCACAAAGGCCACAACCGTTCCCCGGGAATTCCGTATAGGGGCATAGGCGTAAAAAAGCTTTCCGTAGGTATCGCCGTTATAGAACTCAGCCCGCTCAAAGCCCCTGCCTGAAAGGGCCATACCGGCGCCGGGAAAATTCGCCTCTGACTCAAGCCTTCCCAGGGAATGCTCCCGCGATCCGTCCGCCCCGGACGGGCTGTCGTAAATATACACAAGCTGTCCGGGAGACGGGGACTTTGCCATGATATAAAAAGACGTCGCGTTGATGGCCGCTTTAAGTCCGTCAAGTTTTTCGGCAAAGACCATGTACGCTTCATCAGTTTTCTGAGTTCGCAAAAAATGTTCTACTTCATCGCCGTCAATATAGTACACCGCCTGGGCATTGGCGCTCAGACACAACCGGTTGCTGTAGTCATGATACCCGGCCCGGTACATGAGAAAGCTCACCACGGCCACAGACGCGGCCATAATCAAAAATACCACGCAGATAATGATACCGAGAAAAAAACCAACACTATCCCTGAACCTGTTCGCGGTCCTTACACCAGAGGCCTGACTCACTATACTCTCCCCTACTATCTTAGTATAAACTCAAGGCAATTTCAAAATATTATATTTTGAAATTTTTTGAAATTTTTCCGGTGAAAAAAATTATCTCCTATTGACAACATTTCCCTTTCGCGTTAAGCATGAGCTGTACATGATTGCGAAAAAAACAGCGGACCGGCAGCACGGGAACCTTTCAGACGAAGAGGCGCGGAACGGCGTAAACCGGGCCGACAGGAAACTTTTCCTTGTATACGGCGCTCTCTTTGCCGCCCTTGCTTCGGCGGGGGCCTTTATCTCCATACCCCTGCCCTTTTCTCCCGTTCCCGTCGTGACGCAGAATTTTTTCGCCGTGCTGGCCGGCCTTGTCCTCGGCCCGCTCTGGGGGGCTTTCAGCGTCGCCCTGTTTCTCCTTGCCGGCGCGCTGGGCGTTCCGGTCTTTTCTGGCGCGGCCGGAGGGTTTGCCGTTTTCGCCAGGCCGTCCGGGGGCTTTCTCCTGGGCTACCTTCCCGGCGCTTTTCTCGCGGGACTTCTGGCCGGAAGCCCCGGCCCGGCGGATATAAAAGGAAAGAAAAAAAATTGTATCCTCATTGCCGCGGCGGCGGGCTTACTCGTCATATACATTCCCGGCCTCCTCAGGCTTAAAAGCGTGCTGGGCAGGGGCTGGATTCCCGCCCTTACAGCCGGGTTTTTTCCCTTTATTCCCGGCGATATTGTCAAGGCTGTTCTGGCCGCGCTCGTCGCGCCGAGGCTCAGGCGCATGGCGGCCCTAAGGCTTTATGGATAAGGGACCATTCCCAAAGCCCGGCGGGGCTGTTCCCTTTATTTCCCTTAAAGGCATACGCAAGGTATTCCCTGACGGTACCGAAGCCCTCAGGGGCATTGATCTTACCATTGAACAGGGCGAATGTGTGCTCATAGCCGGCGCGAACGGTTCAGGCAAAACCGTACTGATGCAGATACTCGCGGGCCTCATGGAACCAAGCGGCGGGGAAGTCCGCATACGGGGAAAACTCCTCAAAAGAGATAAACGGAATTTTACATCGCTCATGAAAGAAGGAGTGCTCGCCGGGCTTGTGTTTCAGAATCCTGACGCCCAGTTTCTCGGTGAAACCGTCAGGGAAGACATTGCCATTGGTCCGGGAAATCTTGGCCTTGACAAGGAAGAACAGGACCGCCGGGTAGAGGCGGCCCTTGACGCCACGGGGCTCCGGGGAAAAGCCGCCGCCGCGCCCCGGAGCCTCTCCGGCGGCGAGAAGCGGCGTCTTGCCGTGGCGGGTATTCTTGCCATGGACGCGGGCATTGTTATTCTTGATGAACCCTTTGCCAATCTTGATTTTCCCGGCGTGGTCCAGACGCTTCGCAGCATCAGGGACCTCAAAGAAAAGGGACGCACCGTGCTCATCCTCACCCACGAACTGGAAAAGGTTCTGGCCTTTGCCGAAAGCCTTGTTATATTGAACCGGGGCGTCCTGGTCTGCCAGGGAAAACCAGAAGCGGTGCTGGACCGGCTCGAAACTTCGTGGGGCATCAGGGATCCCCGGGGAAGCTGCCTTGGGGCAAAGGACTGCACATGGCTCGGGAACTGAGAGCCTTCTCCTACAAGAACAGGACTTCGCCTCTTCACACGCTTTCCCCCGGCATCAAACTGGTTTTCCTTCTGGCGCTTTCAAGCGCTGTTTTTATCTTCGGTTTCGCGGCGCTCATCCCCGGCATACTCCTCATACTGGTCCTCGCTTTTATTGCCGGAGTCGGCATAGCGGACCTTTTACGGGGGTCCCGCATGCTGCTCATAAGCGCCCTCTTTGTCATGGTTCTCCGCTCGCTGAACGTTACGGCGCCGTATTTTTCCCCTGAGGGTTTTATTGAAGGCCTGAACTTTGCCCTCTCGCTGCTTTTCTGCTTTGCCTCGGCCTCCCTGTTCTTTTCGGTAAGTTCCCTAAGCGGGATACTTGCTTCCCTTTCCCGGGCCGAACTTTTTATACGGAGCTTCTTTCAAAATTTCAATATAAAAAGAACAACCCTGGCGGAAACGAAACCCGCGTATCCCTTTCT
>JAISDF010000079.1 GCA_031265025.1 Spirochaetaceae bacterium | reverse complement strand
CGGGGCATAATCAGGGTTATTCCGGGACAGCCCCCGGACAATCGTCCGAGGTTTACCAGGCAGCTATTGCGGCTGAACGCCGCGGGGCTCCTCTGTTGGCCTTTTCATTCTTTTACGGCCCCGGCGGTAAGACCCGACAGAAAATATTTTGACGCGAAGAGAAAAACCAGGAGGAGCGGCAGAACAGTGACAGCGCTGGCGAGCATCACCGCGCCGTAATCAGTTCCACGCTCTATGATCATGGATTTGAGCAGCACCGGCAGGGTCTGTTGGGCCGGCATACGCAATATCAGCAGCGGCTGCACAAAATCGTTCCACACTGTGACAAACTGCATTATCCCCAGGGACGCGTAGGCCGGCAGAATGATGGGCGCAATCACCCTGAAGAATATGGTTATTTCACTGCAGCCGTCTATCCTTGCCGCGTCCAGGAGGGAGGAAGGCACGTTTTTCCGGCAGTATTGGCGCATCCAGAATACGCCGAATGCGTGGGCCGCGTTGGGGATGACAAGAGCCTTAAACGAATTGAGCCAGCCGAATTTGCTCATCATGATGAACCAGGGAATAATGCCGGCGGTCCAGGGCACCATCATGGTAAGGAGGAGCAGGGCAAACAGCTGGTTCTTGAAAGGAAATTTGTACACCGCAAAGGCATAACCTCCGAGGGAGCAAAAAAAGAGTACCAGGAGGGTATTGCATACGGAAATGATGGAGCTGTTCAGAAAGCCGCGGGCCAGATTAATTCTGGAGATCATAAAGCGGTAATTCTGAACCACGTTGCCGCCGAACCAGTACTTGGGGGGATAGGAAAAAATTTCCTGCGTCGATCGGGTGGCCATGACGAACATGAGGTAAAACGGAAGGAACATGCAGATTGCAAGGAATACGAGAACAGTGTAGAGCCCGATTTTTTTCGCCATGCTAGACCGCCTCGTTCCCGGTCTGGTCTTTGCCGGTCATAAGCTTTGTAATTACAAGCGAGTAGAGTATGACAAGAACGGTAATGACATAAGCACAGGCCGAAGCGTACCCGAACAGAACCCCTCCCTGGGGCGCCTTGTTGAGAAGGTATATCATCAGGGTAAGGCCCCCGTTGTTCGGTCCTCCCGCCCAGTTTGAATTGGTGAGAATAAAAGGCTCGGTAAATATGCTTAAGGTTCCTATGCCGTGCTGAATCAGGGTAAAGAGAATGATTGGCCTTAAAAGAGGAATAGTGATTCTTGTAAAAACGCGGAAATGCCCGGCCCCGTCTATCGTCGCCGCCTCGTAAATGTCCGTACTTATCCCCTGCATTCCCGCGAGGTACATGACGACGTTCCAGCCTGTCCACTTCCAGGAAAAAAGCACCAGGACCGCGGCTTTGATGAGCGATCCGTCGCCGCCAAGCCAGTTAAGCGGCTCAAGGCCGAAAAGCTTGAGGGGAACGTTGAAGAACCCGAAATTGTATCCGAAAAAATTCTGAAAAATAATAGTAATGGCGACTATGCCCGTTACCATGGGAAGAAAAAAAACGGTTTTAAACGCGTCCTTAAAACGGACCAGTCTTGAATTGAGAATGTACGCCAGGGCAAGTCCTGTGAGCAGTATGCTTATATGAGAGACTATTCCGATGAAGAGAGTATTTTCCAGGGCTTTTCCGAAGAGAGGATCTTTCAGCAGATTGATGTAATTCCGCAGCCCCTCAAAGCGCATGGGCATGACCCCGTCCCAGCGAAAAAAGCTGAGGTAAAGCCCGCCCGCCAGGGGAAAGAGGCCGAAGATAAAAAAAAGAATGTAAAACGGGGCGATGTAGATATAGGCCACCGCCCACTGTTTTTTTTCCGTCGTCATCGGGAAAGGCTGCCGCTACTTCCAGACGCCCGCGTCTTTGAGGATCTCTATCTGCTGCCGCATAAGTTCCGCGTTGGCTGTTTCTACGTTCTGCCTGAAAAGCGCGCGTATGCCCGCGGCGTCCAATCCTCTTTCTATACCCGCGTTGACGGAGTTTTCGAGCTGGTTCTCGGCATTCTGATCCATGATGGTGGTATACACCGGCCTGAGTTGTGCGGCCAGGTCGCGCCACATCACCCTGGTGTGCTGATTGCCGAAGTAGGGATCCGGAACATCGTAAATCGAGTCGTCCTTCCAGGCCGGTTTATACGCCGGGAAGTAGTCTATGGCCTTGAATATGTCGTTCTGGCCCCTCTCACCGGCGAGCATGTAAGAGATAAAAGCCCATGCCTCAGCCTTGTGCCTGCTCTGCCTGGGAATGGCGAGAAAAGTGCCGCCCCAGTTGGTCGGCGGCACGGGGCCCAGCAGGCTGGTCACTTTCCAGCGGCCGGCGCCGCCTGGATCCAGAGCCGTCTTCAACATGCCGCCTAGCCAGGAACCGCATAAAAAACCGGCAAGAGATCCGTTGGCAAAGCCGGACATGGCTTCCGCGCCGAGGAAGTTGACGTTCATGTCCCACTTGTTTTTTCTCATCGCGATAACCGTGTCAAGACATTCTATGTCTCCGGGCCTTTCTATGATAAGGTTGAGATTCCTGTCGTAGTAGTCGCGGTTCATGAATATCTCAAAGTAAAGATTGGCGGCGCTGGGCAGGAGCCAGCGTTTACCGGGTATATACACTTTCTCCGCCACATTGAGGACGCCGTCCCAAGTACTGATGAGTTTCGCGACATCGCCGGGCTCGGAGGGAAGGCCAACTTCCTTAAACACGTCGGCCCTGTAAAAGAGAGTCACCGGTCCCATATCCCAGGGTATAGCCACTAAACGCTTGCGGTCTGACGAATAACCCTGATCCCATTTGTAGGCGACAAAGTCGTTTGAGTATTTTTCGGCGTCATACGGGGGAGAAAGAAAATCTTCCAGCGCCGGCGAATCGCGGAACTGGGCTATGGAGCCGCCCTCTATGGAAACCACGTCCTCCGCGCCGGCGCCGGCGGAAAGGGCCGTCTGTACAAGCTGCATGTAGTCGCCTGAATTGGAGTTGCTGAAGTGGAATTCTATGTCTATATTGGGATGTTTTTCCTTAAAGCCGTCCAGCGCGGCCTTGACGCCTTCATCCGCCGAAGGCCATCCGCCGAAGGTGATGGTGACCGTTCCGGAATCCGAAGGACCATCCGCCTCCTTTTTTGAACAGCCCGCGGCCGCAAGACAAACAAGTAGTAAAACAATTAACCTTTTAATAACGTTTTTTACCATACCTCTCCTCCTGTAAAAGCCGGCCGGTGAACAAGCCGTTAACCGTCTTTTTTTCTCTTTTTGCCGGGCAACGCCGGCCTTTTCAATTTCTTTTTTTAGTACCCGCCATCAGGTTTTTGCCTCCGGCAAGGGGGATGCTTCCGATTCTGTGAATCCATGACTGCCTCAGAATTGATAAACTTGCGGAAAATACGATAACAGGATAAACCGGCATTGGTACTATGTCAACAAAATTGGAACAAGCTCAATATTTAAAACATTTTTCTTGAAATATAACAGAGCCGTTCAATACCTTGCCTTTATCGCGTTCCGTAAAGCCGATGTTATTTAAGGATAGGCTCTTAGCCGCCGGACAACCTTTGCCGTAAACGATATACAGACCGGCGCGAGGGTCCCCCCCCCCGCCTATTCCCTATCCTGAAATATTGGGTTATTGTTTTAGTCATGGAATCCATCATTTTAGCCTCAGGTTCCCTGCGCAGGCAGGAATATTTCAGGCTTTTGGGGCTGCCGTTCAGCATCATGCCGTCTCTTGTTGACGAAAGTCCCGAAAAAGGCCGGACGCCGGAAGAACTGGCCGGGGATTTGGC